>JADZEY010000076.1 GCA_020850315.1 Armatimonadota bacterium
CAACGGTGATCCGAACAACCGATGGAGGTGAACACTGGGTGACGCAACACCAAGATATTTCGTATGCACTTTTCGGCGTTTCCTTTGCTGACTCGCTGACGGGGTTAGCCGTGGGCAACCCACCGAAGCTGCTTGGAACCACCGATGGGGGGGCAACCTGGGATTCCATCCCCACCTACTTCACCAGCATGTTGGGAGTGCAGATGCACGACCCGCTAACGGCAACGCGGCGGGGGATTACCGAGGTGTCACGGAGCAACGATGGAGGGAAAACATGGCGACCACTGCCGCTTCCGGCTGGTGTTGTGCCATTTCGGATGAGTTTTTGGAATGCGCGGTATGGCGTGGTTGCGCCGGAGACGGGAGGGACGCTGTACTACACCAACGACAGCGGCCAAACGTGGTCGGCCCAGGAATCAGGGCTAAGTCTGCTTGGTGGGGCGCCGTACCGGATGTACGGCGTGAGTATGATAGACAGCCTTCGGGCAATCGTCGTTGGTCCAAACGGGGCAATCTTGCGGTTTACAAAAACGGAGCTTACTTCATCGGTAGGCAACGATCAGCAAGAACAAGCAGGGCCAAGCAGTATCTGGTGCTATCCAAACCCAACAACCGGAAAGATGCAGCTGAGGTTAGGGGACGCTATCCAACGCGAAGTGGAGTTATACGACCTGATGGGCCAGCAAATAGCACCCCAACTGTGGAGCCAAACGCGGATAGGAGGTAATGAAGTAGCAATGGAGTTGGGCAAGCTGCCAAACGGAATCTACGTGGTGCACGCGGCTGGCTACGGGAACAGCCATAGCATACCGATTGTTGTAGCACGGTAGAAACAACAAGCCAAAAAAACGGAGTTGCACCACGCCAACATGGCTGGTGTGGTGCAACTCCGGAAACTAAAATTCTTTGCTAACTCTATCCCTCCATCCCCCCCTTCTTCCTCCCCCGCACCCCCAACACCACTGCCCCGCCAATCGCCACCAGAAGCGTCCCGATGGTGATCCACTTCCCGGTAGAGTAGGCGGCGGATTCGAACCGCAGCTCCACCGTGTGGTTTCCGGCGGGAACGGGAATGGCGCGAAGTGAGTAGTTGCCGGTGAGCAACTCGGTTTCCGCGCCGTCAACGTAGGCGTGCCATGCGGGATACCAGACCTCGCTCAGCAGCAAAATCCCTGCTTTATCCGTGTTCACCTTCACCTCAATCCGCGATGGGTCGTAGTGGTTGATGGTGGCGGTTCCGCTTCCGCTTCCGTCCGGCTTCACGCTTGGCTCCTTCTCCAACAACACCGTTTTGGAAAGGTCAATTTCGCCGCTTCCCAGCATCTTTTTGATTGCCCCGGTGTCGGCCACGCGGTAATCGTACAGCATCCGCGCGTGGGCAAAGGCTGTGGCCCGTTCGGCAAGGCCTGCGCTGCGTGTGGCGGTGTCAATCCGCACGGCGTAGCGGATGTTCATCAGGTCGTAGGCCGGTTCGTAGTTCCCCGGTTGCCCAGCGGCCTGGGCAGGGGGAACGCGCCGTGCAAGCAGCAGTGGGTTGTAGCCTTCAAACAGCATGATTTGGCTGTAGGGACCTTGGTTCCGCTGCATCAGCATTGCTCCGGATTCGCGCATCTTCACCCTGAACAGCTTGTCGGGGGCGGAGGTCTTCAGCATTGCAAACTGTTCGTCGTTCCGCTTGTAAATCTGTTCTGGGTTGTTCGGCGATGGGTTCTGCTCCACGCCGAAGATGAACAGATCAATGGTTCCCAGTAGCAGCAACGCCACCGCCACACCGGCCCCTGGCATTTTCCGGCGCAGCCCCGCCCAGATTACAACGATTGCGCCAAGCCCAATCAGCAGCGGCGCGATTCCGGCGGCCCCGGTTGCCTTGGCGGCTTCGGCGGGGGCGCTGAACATCCCCCCCAACGTGCCGCTTACCGAAAGGAAACCAAGCAGCAAAATGATTCCGCCAACAATCCACATGGTGCGCATCAGCCCTGGCGATTCGTCGTCGGAACGGATGGCCCGCTCCAGCCCGGCACCGGCAAGCAGTGCCGCGCCCAATGCAAAAAAGAGCATCATGCGGGTGGGAACGCGGAAGCTGCCGAACAACGGCAGTTTGTTGATGATGGGGTGGACGATGAAGCTATCGCCCAGGGCGTACAGAAGGCTGAACAACGCCATCCCCGCAACAAACCAACGCAGCGCGCCCAGCCGTTTGGAGGCCAAGCCCAGCGCGGCCAGCAGCAGCGTCACAACGCCAACGTAGATGCAGGTTTCCCAGAAGTAGAACGTTTCGGGGCGATACCAATACTCCATCCCCTGCGGGGTGTTGCCGGTGACAACGCCAAAGAACTTCGGGACCACCAGCGTCACCAGATGGCCAAGCGTGATGGAGCCTTCCAGCGATTTCTGGTAGCTGCTGGTGGCGCGTTCGCTTAGGCCGGCTAACTCCTGGGCCGGCATCAGTTGGATTGCAAAAATCCCTGCGCCAATCACCACAACTGCCAGTGCAATCGCTGCGCCTTTCCAGGCGGTGGCTTTCCGTTCGGCATCCTGGCCACGCAGGTCGCCGATCAGCAGGAAGGCGGTGAAACAGGCCATGTAGAAGATCATGAACAACGCCGATTGCGGATGCCCGCCAAGCATCATCAGCCCCAGAATGATCCCCGACAAAATTCCATGCAGCCAGCTCCGTTGGGTAACACCCCGGTAGAAAAACATCAGCACAACAGGGAACCATGCAAGGTGGTAGATCATGTTCGGGTGAATCATGTGGGCCACCATCATTCCGCACAAGCCCCAAGCAACACCGCTGAAGATTCCCCCCCATTGGCCAATGCCCAACTGCCGCGCCAACTTCCACGCGCCAATCATGGCAATCGGGTAGTGGATCACCACAAAAAACTGGGCAAGCCGCGCGGTTAGCTCGCCGCCGCTGAACAGATACATCAGCAGGTGGCCGGGGTAGAAAAAGCCGTTCTGGAGATCGGCCATGAATGGCATTCCGCAGAAGGCGTAGGGGTTCCAAAACGGAATTACTCCATCGTAGAAATTGCGCGCGGCAAAGGCTTCGTGGGGGAAGAATTGCTCAAGAAAATCTTCCCACAAGAAACCGCTACCGAACAAAAACGGGCTGAAAAACGCCAGCGTAATCACGATAAAAATGCCGTAGGCCACGTAGTTCGGCGGCTCGTACAGCGGTTTTGCGATTGGTGCCCGGCGTGGGTTGCGGACGGTAAGCGGTTCAATCTCCCGCTTCTTGGAAGGCTGTTTTGCCATGATTGGATGAGGGAAAAATGTCGAGTGTCGAGTGTCGAATGAGGGAAATGGTAAATGTCGAATGCGGGGCTTCTCTGAACTGGCCCTCACCCCCCGGCCCCCTCTCCCGATTGGCCACGCAGATACCAGCATCTGCTGGGCGGGCGAGGGGGAGGAAGAGAACAAGTGGAAGGAGGGTCGCTTCGTTCTATCATGTCGAATGAGGGGAATGTTAAATGTCGAATGCGGGGCTTCTCCGAACTGCCCCGGCCCCCTCTCCCGATTGGCCACACAGAGACAAGCATCTGCTGGGCGGGCGAGGGGGAGGAAGAGAACAAGTGGAAGGGGGGGCGGTTCGTTCTATCATGTCGAATGAGGGAAATGTCAAATAACCTCTTCGCTACTGATCTTTGAAAGTATGAAGTATGAATGATGAAGTATGAAATGAAGAAGGGGAAGAGTAACCAATGACCAGTGACCAATGACCAGTGACCAATGACCAACAACCAATCACCCCCGCCCCCTCCGCCAAATATACAGCCCAATGCTTAAGTTCGCGGCCTATGGTTATTCGTCGCGCTTCGGAATCCCCTTCCGTTACTCAATCTCAGCCGGAAATCCCAACCGTCAGCCAATTCACCCGCGAGCTTCGTGGCCTGCTGGAATCGCAGTTCCCCGAGGTGTTGGTCCAGGGGGAAATCTCCGGCTGGAATCGCGCCGCCAGCGGCCACACGTATTTCACCTTGAAAGATGAGTGGGCATCGTTGGGGTGCGTGCTGTGGCGTGGGCGGCAGCTTCGCTACCCAATCCGCGATGGCATGAAGGTGGTGGCCGGCGGGCGCATCACCCTGTATGAGCCTCGCGGCCAGTATCAGCTTGACTGCATGACGCTGGTTCCGCTGGGCCAGGGGGCGTTGGCAATGGCGTTCGAGGCAATGAAGGCGCGACTGATGGCCGAAGGCTTGTTCGAGCCAGAACACAAAAAACCGCTGCCGAAATTCCCCCGCGTCATCGGCCTTGTCACCTCACGCGATGGCGCGGCCCTGCGCGACATCCTCACCACGCTCCGCCGCCGAATGCCGTTGGTGAAGGTGATGCTCTATCCAACATTGGTGCAGGGGGCCACCGCCGCTGCCGAGATTGCCCGTGGCATCCGAACGCTGAACCACATCGGGGGGATTGATCTGATGATTGTGGGGAGGGGGGGCGGTTCCGCCGAGGACTTGTGGGCGTTCAACGAGGAAGAAGTGGCGCGGGCGGTATTCGATTCCGCAATCCCAATCATCAGTGCCGTTGGCCACGAGACCGATTTCACCATCGCCGATTTTGTTGCCGACCTTCGCGCACCAACGCCAACCGCCGCCGCCGAGCTTGCCGTGCGCGATAAAATGGAGTTGATAGACCTGTTGGAAGGAATCGCCGGCCAGATGGGCGACTCCATCTCTATGCTGATCCGTTCGCATCAGCGCGAGCTGCGGGCGTTGTTGCGTAGCCGTGGTTTCTCCCGCCCGGCAGATCTAATCGCAACCCACGAGCAGCGGTTGGATGAGTTAACACACCGTGCAGCACGCGGGCTGCGGGGAACATTGCGTAGCCGGTTGGAGGGGGTGCGGCTGGCGGAGCAGGCACTGCAAGCCTTGAACCCGGCAAACGTGCTGCGGCGCGGCTACGCAATCATTGCGCGGGGCGGAATCCCCCAAACTGGTATCACTCAGCTTCCGGAGGGGACAGAGATCACCATAACAATGGCCGATGGGCGGCGGGGGGCAGTGGTTGGGAAACAGCAGAAGTGAGGTCTGGTAGGCGCAGGTTCTCAGTCTGTGCTACATCGGATGAAGCTCACACAGGATGCTGCTGCTTACTCCATCGCTCTATCTGCTTCAGGATTTTTGCTGCCGCATTCCCCCTGCCAAAGGGGAAGCGTTTGCGGGACATTGTTCGGTACAGCGATGTGTTGGTAAGCAAGGCACCAGCGGCTTCGGCAATCGCCCCCGACTGCAACGGCACCATCATCCCGCTTCCCGATTCCACCACTTCCTCACGTTCGGTTTCGGTGCGCAGCACCAACAGCGGTTTCCCCAGTGCCGGCGATTCCTCCTGAAGTCCACCGCTATCGGACATCACAAAAAAGGAACGGGCAACAAGACTAATGAACTCCGGATAGCCAAGCGGAGCAATCGGGTGGATGCGGGGATGGTGTGGCAGATGTTTCGCAACCGCACGGCGCACCTGCGGGTTTGGGTGAACCGGAAGCACAATAGCAACATCCGAAAACCGCTCTACCAGAAGCCCAGCCGCTTGCAGTATCTGGGCTTGTGGCTCGCCAAAGTTTTCGCGGCGATGGGTGGTTAAAACAATGATGCGGTGCTCCGGATCAAGGCCTGGGATTGCGGGCATTGCTACGGCCTGGCCAGATGTGATCTGCTGTAACGTATCAATCACAGGATTCCCCGTGACGGCAATCGTAGCCGGGGGAACGCCTTCGGCCAGCAATCGGTTCCGGTTGGCGGGGGTGGCGGCGCAGTGAAGCGTGGCAAGCTGAGTGATCACCCTTCTGTTCATCTCCTCCGGAAATGGGCTGTAGCGGTTGTTGGTTCGTAAGCCCGCTTCAACATGAACCACCGGAATTTTGTGATGAAACGCCGCCATTGCCGCCGCCATTGCCGAGGTTGTATCCCCCTGCACCACCACCACATTCGGCTGCGTAGCCGATAGCACAGGCTCCATCCCTTCCATCACCCGTGTTGCCAGCCGCAGTGGGCTTTGGCCGCGCCGCATCACCCGCAATCGGGTGTCGGGGGGGATGCCGAACAGCCGCAACATTGGCTCCACCATTTCGGGATGCTGGTCGGTTAGCACCACCCGCACACTGCACCACGGCGCGCTGCGGAATGCCGCAATTACCGGAGCCAACTTCACCGCCTCGGGGCGGGTGCCAAGAACAAACAGGATGGTCATGGAATTCAGATTTTTAGGGGACGTTTTCTTCTGCGCAACCGCCTTCATCCGGAGCAAGATACAAGAGCGCGACCAAGAATAATGAGGGGAAAAGCAACGGAGGTTGGGGTAGCCCGGTTGCGATAGCATATGCGTGCAGAATGGTGATGCGATTGTCCCAAAGAAAACAGTAGCTTTGGGCAATCGTAATGGCCGCCAGCCGGGCGGCGTATCGGTTAGCCGCAGTGCCTGCCGGGCATCACGGCTTCAACTCCCTTCCATACTCTCAATCCTGCCATGAACATCGAACAGCAGCAATGGATGCCGCATTCTGGGTGGCTGGGCGCATCTGCCTTGCAGGGTCAGGCGCAGATAGTGCTATCGTTTGGCCAGATTGACGCGATTGAGGATCCAAATCGCTACGGTGAGCTTCGGCAATGCTATCCAAACGCTCACATCATCATGTGCTCCACATCGGGGGAAATTTTTGGGGAATCTGTGCATGATGATTCTATCACCGCTACCGCCATTGCGTTCAACGATTCCAAGCTGATTGCCGCCAGCTTGAACATTGCCGATTTCTCCAACAGCAACGATGCGGGAAGAACACTTGCCGCAATGATCCCCCCCGAAGGCTTGGCGCACCTGCTTCTGATTACCGACGGCCAACTGGTAAACGGCAGTGAAGTGGTGGAAGGGGTGCGGGCTGTCATCCCCAACAATATCGCGGTGACCGGAGGGCTTGCCAGCGATGGAGCCCGTTTTACCCGTACTCTGGTTGGTTTGGATGCCCCGCCAACCGAGGGAACAATGGTGGCTGTTGGATTGTACGGGGAGAATTTACGGGTTGGCTATGGCACAATGGGGGGATGGGATTCGTTCGGGCCGGATCGTGTTATCACTCGCTCGGAACGGAACATCCTGTACGAACTTGATGGACAATCGGCGTTGGCACTCTACAAAAAATATCTGGGCGAACTTGCTGCCGACCTTCCCGGCTCGGCATTGCTGTTCCCGTTAAGCCTTCGCACCCCCGACCAGCCAACGCCAGTGGTTCGCACAATCCTTTCCGTCAACGAAAACGACGACAGCATGGTGTTTGCCGGGGATATGCCGCAAGGAGCATACGCCCGATTGATGAAAGCCAATTTCGATAGGCTGATTGATGGTGCGTCGCACGCCGCAGCGGAAAGCTACCAGACGATTGGAGCTTCGCAGCCAGAGCTTGCCATTCTGATTAGCTGCGTGGGGCGGAAGCTGGTGCTGGGGCCGCGTACCGAAGAAGAAGTGGAGGCCGTGCGCGAAGTTGTTGGCCCCACCACCATCCTCACGGGGTTCTACTCCAACGGCGAAATCTCGCCGCTTGGCTCCTCCGTTCGGTGCGAGCTTCATAACCAAACCATGACCATCACCACAATCTCCGAGCTGATAGCAACAGCGTAAAACCATATCCAACCCAACGCAGTGGTGAGTAGGATGAACAACCCGCTTCTACAACGTCAGCTAAAAAAATACCTCGGTTCGGCTGGGGCAATTCCTGATGGGATGCAGCAATTGTTTGAGGCAATCAATCAGTCCTACAACCATTACCAAACCGACCGTGCGTTGATTGAACGCTCGATGGACCTTAGCTCGCAAGAATTGTTGGAAGCGAACATAAAACTGAGCCACGATGCCGAACGCCAGCACCTGTTGCTGCGCAGCCTAAACGAATCGCTGCGTGAGCTTCGCCCTGCAATCGAGCATCGCGGAAATACAAATCAGGAGGAAGACCTCCTTTCGGTGGCCGATGTACTTCGCTCGGAAATTATGCGCCGCCGCGAAGCCGAAGAAAAATTGCAAGAAAGTGAGGGACGGTTCCGGTTGTTGGCCGAAAATTCCAGTGATATTATTGTTCGTGCTTCCGATCAAGGGGATTTTCTGTACGTTTCTCCCGCCTGCTTGGCACTAACTGGTTACGCACCAGAAGAATTAATGGGGACTTCATTGTATGACTTATTCCACCCAGACGATATCGCTGCAATCAAACAGATGGTGGATGATATTGATATGGGAATGGATAGGGTTATCAATACGGTTCGGGTGCGTTGCCGTGATGGGCAATATTGTTGGTTGGAATCCACAGTCCACGCAATCCGCAACCCCGATACTGGAGTTGTGGTGGAGTACCATAGTGCATCGCGCGATGTTGGCGAGCGGAAACGTGCCGAGGGGAATATCAAGCAATTAAATGAAGAATTACAGCAAGCCAACGCATTGCTGACCATCGAACGCGACCGCGAAAAAGAACACGTTCGCGAGTTAGAAGCACTGAACCAGATGAAAAGTGAGTTCGTCAGCAGTGTCTCGCACGAGCTTCGCACACCGCTTGCTTCAATTATCGGTTTTGCACAAACTATTCTGCTTGATCCGGAGCTTTCTGCCACCCTTCAGAGGGAATTTCTTCAGATTGTTTTGGACGAGGGGAAGCGGCTTTCCAAACTTATCAATGATCTTCTAGATCTTGCCCGCATTGAAAGCGGAAGGGCAATTATGGAAAAAGGGACGTATGATCTTGTCCCTATTATCGAGCGTGCGGTGCAATCCATTGCAATGCAGGCTGATGCAAAATTAATTGCCATTACTGTTGATGTATGCAAGCCAGAAATAATCGCTGATTTTGATGAAGATCGGATGTCGCAGATTATCATTAACCTGCTAAGCAACGCAGTGAAATTCACCCCCGATGGTGGCGTAATTACCGTGACAGCTGATAGGGACATGGCCGCAGTGAGCATTAGCATCAGCGACACCGGAATGGGTATTCCTGCCGAAGCACTTTCGCATCTATTCGAAAAATTTTTCCGTGTGCACCGCCCTGGCTTAGATATTCGCGGCACGGGGCTTGGGTTAGCTATCGTTAAGCAGTTGGTAGATATGCACGGTGGTGTTATCGCCGTTGAAAGCCGTGTGGAACAAGGATCCACATTCACTATTCGCTTCCCACAACTATGAGCAAGCAACACCAAGTACTGATTGTTGAGGATGAGTCCAGTATGCAGATTTTGCTTCGGCACTTGCTGCGCCGTTCTGGCTACATCGTCACGTTAGCATCGAACGGATTGGAAGCAAAGGAAATTTTGGGAAAGCAGCGTTTCGATTTGATCTGCTCCGACGTGATGATGTCGGGAATTGATGGAATTCAGCTTTGTATACCCGCGTGCATTGAGATTGCGAAATTCTATCCCTGTCAGGTCTTGTAGGTTCCCGCCTTCGCGGGTGGCGATTTCGCAAACTGAAAGCACACGGGTATAACTATCAAACAATCATTGATGA
>JADZEY010000077.1 GCA_020850315.1 Armatimonadota bacterium
GCTGCCAGCGTCCATCCAGCTTGGCGCGCACCGGCGCGAACTCCACAAACCACGCCTTGAACATGGCGCGTGCCATCGCCTCCAGCGTTTCGTTCTGCTTGCGGTTCAGTTCAATCTTGTCGTCCAGCGTGCCGAGGATGTGAGCAATGGCCCGTTGTTCTTGAAGTGGCGGAACATCAAGTTCAAGCATATAGACGGCAGCACGAGTTGTTGACGGAATGGGCGAGCCGTCATCCACTTCACCAAGTTTGTAATGCTTCATTGCGTAGTAAAGCCAGCGCATATCCAAATCGGCTTTGGGGACGACGTAATACGCAGTATCGATAACCCAGAATGGCTCACGACAGAACTCAACGCCTCGATACGCCCCTTTTCGGCCGAGCACGACACCCGGCCCTTGAGTCAATGCCTCGGATGTCCAGCCAATCGGGCCATTCGAGCCAAAAACACGATATGCGCCCCGGTTTTGGCGGTAGTCACGGCTTGGCTTTCCATATTCGAGGGTAACTTCATCCCCCCAATTGGATGAACGCCACTCCCCCCCCATCCCTCCCCTCTTCATCGTACTCTCAACCGTCGTATCTCGTTTTTTGTTGCTCATGGGTGTGTGTGCTGTGTATGCTGATGTTTGAGGATTTCTATTGTGATGTTCAGCGGTGGTTGGGGCGCACGGCTGTGCGCCCGTACGGGCATTGGTATGCGATTGGGGCGTAGTGCCACGCGGCAGTTGGGGCGCACGGCTGTGCGCCCGTACCGTGGGGAAGCCAGTGGCGGTACTCGGCAGTGAGTTCACTGGCCATATCCAAACTCCCTCAGATCGGCCTTGATGGCTGCATCCTGTTTGTTCGGTTCTGCGCGCTGCTGGTGCCATTGGGCAGATAAGCGCGACTCTCTTGTTATGTTTTTCATTTCTTGCCGCCCTTTTTTCTCTGTTGCTTGAGCGTTGCCACTGTGGCTTCTAAATCTTCGATATACCGCTGTTCTGCTGCCTGCTGTGTTTGAGCGCGGCGTTTCTCTGCAAACAGATCATATTGCTGGCTGGCATACTCCACAGCGCTGGTATGGCTCTGCCGGCCTGCGCCTTCAAGCACAGGCAGTTCTACATCGTGCAGGAAGTTATCTAAATACGTTTCCCAGTCTTGCATCTGAATATTCTGTCTGCGCTGGGCACGAAATTCGGCTTGGTCCAGAAACATCACCGTAATTCGGTTAAGGGTGCCGATCTCTTGATCGTCCAAATAATTTTTTGCCGTGCCAACATCTGTTTTTACTACACGCGACCCTTTCCAGCTGGTTAGCCCCATATTGGGTTGTTCGGCATTCGCGCGCTGCATGACGATTTCAGCAGCGGTTAGCCCGGTTGCTGCGAAGTGCATTTTGTTTTGCATGGTGGCAAAAAACACTTGGGTCTGTTTATCGTTTTCTTGGTAGTCAGCGGCAAGGGCAAAAATATTACGCACCATCAGATAGACACGCGCTTCGCTGGCGCGGATATCGCGAATGCGTTCCAGCAACTCATCAAAGTAATCGCTGATGCCAGCCCGCCCCTTAAGGCGTTCATCATCCATGGTGAAGCCCTTGACCAGATACTCGCTGATGCGTTCGTTTGCCCAACTGCGGAATTGGCTTCCACGTTTGGAGCGCACACGAAAGCCAATAGCAATAATCATGGCCAAGTTGTAGTGGTCAATGAGCCGTTTTACCTGTCTGCTCCCTTCGGTTTGAACTATTAAGTATTGCTTAATAGTTGCCTCGGGCGGCAGCTCTTCATCTTCATAAATACTGGCAATGTGCAGATTGATATTGGCCACTGTGGTGCCATATAATTCGGCCAGCTGCTTTTGGCTAAGCCAGACGGTTTCGCCTTCAAGTCGCACGCGCAGCGGCTCGCCCATGCCTTTGCCTTGATACACCAGTAGTTCGCCGTGCGGGCGAAGGTCTTCATTCCCCATATCCAATCCCCCTCAGATCGGCCTTGATGGCCGCATCCGGTTTGGTTGCTGTTGCCTGCTGTTTGCGGCAGTGTGGTTGCCGTACTTCGTTATTCGTCATCGTGTCCTCCCAATTCTTGCTCCAGTTGTTTGATGCTGGGGAGCTTACCTTTCAGGATGTCGGGCACCGCACGGCTCCAGCCATGCAGCTGGGTTTGCTGGACGTAGTACAAGGCCTGGGCGTGGCTGGAGCATTTGCTGATGATGGTGACATGATGCCACCAGGGCACGCCGAACAATTGCGTAGCAGCTTGCTTCGCAATTGCAGGCTCGGCTTGCCAGAAGCTGTGCCAGCGGCGGATCTGCTCCAGATTTCGCTTTGAAAAGCCTTTAACCTCTGGAAATTCCCGGATCAAATCATCACTGAGTCGCTGAAGAAAACCGCTTCCCCATGCGTGGTTGGCTTGCTTGGCGAGGATATCCGCGCCCAAGTCCCAGTAGAAGTGCAGAAGTGCGGCATTCACGGTGACGGCTGCTTTCAGCTGCACCTGCCGGAATCGGGTTTTCAGTTCGCCCAGCCAGTGGCGGTACTCGGCAGTGAGTTCATCCCCCATATCCAATCCCCCTCAGATCGGCCTTAATGGCCGCATCCGGTTTGTTGTTCTTCATAGCTGTTTATCCTGTTTTCTTTTGGCTGGCCGAAGATCACGATGCTGTTCGGCGGTTGGGGCGCACGGCGGTTGGGACGCACGGCGGTGCGCCCCAACCGCGGTACTCGGCAGTGAGTTCACTAGCCATACCCAAACCCCCTCAGATTGGCTTCAATCTCCTCCACCGTTGGCAAAACCGACTGGAACTGCGTTGGTAGGGCGCGCGTCAATTCGTAGGTGGAGATTCCAATCGGTTTGTCTATGCCCGAGAGGCTGTATTCGGCAAGGAGCTGGTCGTGCTCCTGGCACAGAATGAGGCCGATGGTTGGTGCATCGCCGGGGTGTTTAAGCAGGTCGTTGATGAGATTGCAGTAGAAGTTCAATTTGCCTGCATATTCAGGCTTGAAATGCCCTTTCTTAAGCTCGACGACGACAAAGGCCCGCAAGCGTAGATGATAGAACAGCAGGTCAATGTAATAGTCTTGGTTGCCCATTGCCAACCGGTATTGTCGGCCGACGAAGGCAAAACCCTGACCCAGCTCCAGCAAAAATTTTTCCAGATGGCGTACCAACGCGGTTTCAAGCTCACGCTCTTGGAAGGGTTCGGTTAGGGTCAGAAAATCAAAAATATAGGGGTCTTTGAGTGTTTGCTGCGCCAAATCAGATTGCGGCGGAGGTAACAGCAAGGCAAAGTTGTTGACAGATTTTCCTTGCCGAGTATGCGCGCCCGTGTTGATCTGCAAAGCCAGAATATTTCGGCTCCAGCCGTGGGCCAAGGTCTGTTCCATGTACCACTGGCGCGTCGCTACGTCCTTAATCTTCTCCATCAGAATGACGTGGTGCGCCCAGGGAATCATCCACAACAAGGAGCCGGTTGCTTGGACTGATTCTGTTGGCATTGATGATTTCGCCACAGGCGGTGGCGAAAAGTCCGTAGGTGCCGGATAGGCGCGAAAAAAGGCGATCATCCGGTCAATGTTGCGCTCGGAAAATCCCTTGATCTCAGGGAGTTCGTTCTTGAGCTCCTGCGCCAATCGGGGTATGACACCCGCACCCCAGCCTTCGCGCTGTTGCTGTTCGGCAATGATCTGACCGATATCCCAATAGAGTTGAACCAGTTCCGCATTGACTGCTATGATGGCGCGTGTCTGCGAGGTTTGGATGCGCCCTTTCACATCGCGCAATAGTGCAGCAAAGGAATTGGGGGAGAGCGAGGTTAGGCTGGATTCTTTAGTCGCCATACCCAAGCCCCCTCAGATTGGCTTCGATGGCTGCATCCAGCTTGGTTGCTTCTGCCCGTTGTTCGCGCCACTGGGCCGTGAGCCGCGCCATTATTTCCTGGAAGGGTTCGCCGTCGTCTTCCTGTTCTGCTGCGCCAACGTAGCGGCCCGGCGTGAGCACGTGGCCATGCTTGCGGAGGTCCTCCAGCGTGGCGGATTTGCAGAAGCCCGGCACGTCGGCGTACTCCCCGGCACCTTTTTCACCGCGCCAAGCGTGGTAGGTGTCGGCGATGTTCTTGATGTCGTCGTCGGTAAGTTCGCGCCGGGTGCGATCCACCAGCACGCCCAGCTTGCGGGCATCAATGAACAGCACGTGGCCGCGCCGGTCGTGGCCCTTACCCCCCCCCTCACCTCCGGCCCTTCTTCTGCCGGGCTGGGAGGGGAGCTTCCCGGTTTTGCTGCGGGCCAACAACCAGAGACAGGCGGGGATTTGTGTGGAGTAGAAGAGCTGACCGGGGAGGGCCACCATGCAATCCACCGCGTCGGCTTCCAGCATCGCCTTGCGGATTTCCCCTTCGCCCGACTGGTTGGAACTCATCGAACCGTTGGCCAGCACCACCCCCGCAGTGCCGTTGGGCGCAAGGTGGTGGTAGATGTGCTGGAGCCAGGCGTAGTTGGCGTTCCCCACCGGCGGCGCGCCGAACTTCCAGCGCACATCTTCACGCAGGCGGTCGCCACCCCAATCGGAGATGTTGAACGGCGGATTGGCCAGGATGAAATCGGCCTTCAGGTCGCGCAGTTCGTCCTTGTGGAAGCTCCCCTCGTTGTTCCAGCGGATGTCGGAGTCAATGCCGCGCACTGCCAGGTTCATCTTACACAGCCGCCACGTGGTGTAGTTCGATTCCTGCCCGTAGATCGCGATGTCGCCGATGCGCCCGCCATGCCCCTGCACGAACTTTTCCGACTGTACGAACATCCCGCCCGATCCGCAGCAGGGGTCATAGACGCGGCCCGAGTACGGTTCAAGCATCTCCACCAGCACGCGCACCACCGAGCGCGGTGTGTAGAACTCGCCGCCGCGCTTCCCTTCGGCCCCGGCGAACTGGCCCAGGAAATACTCATAGACGCGCCCGAGGATATCCTTGGAACGGTCGCCTTTCTCGTTCAATGCAATGCCGGAGATCAGGTCAATCAGTTCCCCCAGCATCACCTTATTGAGCGCGGGCCGGGCGTAGTCCTTGGGGAGCACTCCCTTCAACGACTCGTTGTCCTTCTCGATGGTGCGCATGGCATCGTCAATCAAGGTGCCGATGGTGGGGCGCTTGGCATTGGCCTGCAGATGGGACCAGCGCGATTCCTTCGGCACCCAGAAGACGTTGTCGGCAAGGTATTCATCCTTGTCCTCGGCGGCCTGTGGGTCTTCGGCCAGCAGTGCCTTGTGCTTGGCAAGGAAGGCATCGGAGATGTACTTCAGGAAGATCAAACCAAGCGCGACGTGCTTGTAGTCGCTTGGCTCCATGTTGCCGCGCAGTTTGTCGGCGGCCTTGAAAAGATCAGCTTCAAAGCCAAGATTGCCTCCGTTGCCATTCTTGCTGGCGTTGTTCTGTGCCATCGTGTTGTTATCCTTTGTGTGATGCTGTTGGTTGCTCTTTTTTTGGGGCTGCCGGGTCTATCTGATTTCCCCCCCCCGGTGCCGACGTGCGCGCTTTGGGTTCGCGGCACTTTGAAGTGCCAGCGGATTGCGGCATCGTGGGCGGCAGTATTCTTCGCGGAAGATGCCGCTCCGCAAAATGTACACAAAACAGCCCCAACGTCGGGCTTTGTGGAAGCTCTATCTCTGCAAAACTCCATCCCGTAACAGACTTCCCCAGCTGGCACGGAATCGCGGGAGTGGGCGTAGATTGCCGCCATGACTATTCTTGGATTGGAAAACGTCGGAAAGGACTTCGGCATAAAACCGCTGTTTAGCGGGGTGACGTTCTCGATAGAATCGGGGGAGCGGGTTGGGCTGATCGGCGCCAACGGATCGGGCAAAACCACACTGCTTCGGGTGATCGCCGGCCAGGAACACCCGGAAACCGGACGGGTGATGTTCAGCGGAAACCCAGTGGTGGGATACCTCCCCCAAAATCCTCCGTTCAATCCCGATGCCACCGTGCTGGATACGATCTTCACCGCCAGCAGTGCGGTGATGCAGCAAATTCACGATTACGAAGCCGCCTGCCAACAGCTTGCCGCCAACGGCGATGACCCCGGGCTGCTTGCCCGCGTTGCCGACCTTGCTGCACAGCTGGAATCATCGGGGGGATGGAGCCTGGAGACCGAGGCGAAAATCATCCTGGACCGGCTTGGCATCACCGACACCGCCGCCCGAATGGGGACGCTTTCCGGCGGGCAGCGGAAGCGGGTTGCGCTTGCCCACGCGCTGATTGAACACCCCGATTTGCTAATCCTTGACGAACCCACCAACCACCTTGATGCCGACACCATCAACTGGCTGGAACGCTACTTGGATCGCTACAATGGCGCGCTGCTGCTGGTGACTCACGACCGCTACTTTCTGGATCGCGTCACCCGCCGAATCATTGAGGTTGACCGGGGAAAAGTGCAGGCATACGCCGGAAACTACAGCTACTACCTCACCCAAAAGGAGGAAGAAGCCGTCCGGCGGGAAGTGGAAGATCACAAACGGGATATGCTGATCCGGCAGGAGCTGGCGTGGCTGCGGCGCGGCGCGAAAGCCCGCACCACCAAACAGAAAGCCCGCATTGACCGCGCCAACGAACTGATGGAAACCCCGCGCGAGCGGAAGTCGGAAGGTCTAGAAATTGCCGTGGGGGCACGGCGGCTGGGAAGCAAAGTGGCCGAGCTTCACGCCGTTGGAAAACAGTACGACGGGCGGTGGCTGCTGCGGAATTTCACCCACATTCTTCAGCCCGGCGAGCGGCTGGGAATTATTGGCCCAAACGGAACTGGCAAAACCACGCTGATGGAGTTGATAACCGGACGCATCCAACCCGACGAAGGGAAGATTGTGGTGGGGGATACGGTGGTGATTGGCTACTACGACCAAGAAAGCCGGGCACTGGACGACGAGCAGCGGGTGATTGAGTACATCCGCGAAGTTGCCGAGAACATCACCACTGCCGACGGAAGCGTTATCACCGCAAGCCAGATGCTTGAGCGGTTTCTGTTCCCTGGCCCGATGCAGTACTCGCCGATTGGCAAGCTATCCGGCGGCGAACGGCGGCGGCTGTACCTGCTTCGGGTGCTGATGTCGGCCCCGAACGTGCTAATTCTGGACGAACCGACCAACGACCTTGACATTCCCACGCTGCAAACGTTAGAAAGCTACTTGGATGGGTTCGGCGGGGTGCTGATTGTGGTCAGCCACGACCGCTACTTTCTTGACCGCACGGTGGAGCATCTGTTCCGGTTCGAGGGGGATGGGACGATGCGGGAGTACCCAGGCAATTACAGCGCATTCTTGGAGATTCAGGAGCGGGAAGCTGCCGAGGCGGCGACCCAAGCGCAATCCACCCAGGGGCAATCGGCGGCAGCGCAATCAGCGGCTGCGCAATCAGCGGCAGCGCAATCCGCCACCAAGATTAGCAGCGATGAAACCCAGCCTTCTACCGCCCCCCCGCGAAAACTTAGCTACAAGGAGCGGAAAGAATTGGAGCAGTTGGAGCAAGACATTGAGAAGGGGGAACAGCGAAAAAGTGAGATCGAGCAGCAGCTTGCCGCCGCCGACTACACCACCGCGCAAGCGTTGGCCGAAACGCTGGAACAGATCACCGCCCAGCTGGAGCGCGATGTGGAGCGGTGGAGCCAGTTGGCAGAGTTGGCGTAAAGCCAAAGGAAATTTCCATGCTTCGGTTTCTCACCGAATATCACCCAACGCTCAATGCTGAGCCCGTCGAAGTATGGGCCGAGCCACCGAACAAGCCCCCCCCTCACTCTTCACCCTTCACCCTTCACTCTTCCCCATTCTCTCGGCCTCGGTTGTGGTTCGCGTAACTCTTTCTACTTTTGGCTGTTTCCTTGCCAAGCGCGATTGCCCGATAAAATGGTGAAAGCGGCTGCCGCGCCCGCTTGCCGAAAAAGTTGGCATCTGAACTTCCTGCTTCGGATTGTTTTTTTCAGGATATCTGAATGATTGTTCCTTCCAGCCTACTGCGCCGGTTGTTCCCTGTTGCTTTGCTGCTTTGCTTTCTGGCGGAGCTTGGCATGGCGCAGCGCAATCCGCTGCCGTACGGGCGGCGGTTCATTATCGGATTCCCCGACACGCTGGAGACCCACACGCCAACGCTGAGCACGCCAATCCGTGCCGAAGCGGAGATTATTCTGTTTGCCGAGGAGACCGCCAACGTTATCATCACCGGCCCCAACTACCAGCGGAAACTGACGGTGCGGCCCAATGCTGCATCGGTTGTTTCGCTGATGGATCCGGCGGCGGCGCGCCCCAGCAGCGTCTTCTTCGGCCAAACCAACACCCCAGCTTCCGACCTGTTCACCATCGTTGCCGACCGGAATATCTCCGCCTACTGCTACTTCGCCACCAAAGATGGATCCGAAGCCTACGCACCAATGCCGGTGGAGACGTGGGGGGTGGAGTACTACGTGATGCAAACCGAAAATGTGAGGGTGAAGAACGTGCGGCTGACCGGCGATGAGGAGCTAACAAGCTCACTGTTCCAAGCCCCGGGCCAAGCGTTGATTATCGCTGCGGAGGATAGCACCCGCGTGACGATTGACGGAACCGCCACCATCTACAACAACTCCCTGATGCCCCCGCTCCGCACCGTGGTGCTGAATGCTGGCCAGGGGTATCTGCTGCACACCCGCACCGACGAAGCCGGAAGCGCGGCAACCTGGAACAGCGCCGGAACCCGAATCACCGCCACAAAACCGATTGGCGTTATCGCTGGCAACACCCGTGGGGTGATCCGCAAAGACTACAACGACCCACTAAGCGGCAACACCGGAAAGAACAGTTTGCTGGAGTGGCTGCTTCCTGTTGATGCTGGCGGGTACACCTTTGCGTATCGGCAACTGCTTGCGCCTGGGTTGGGGTTTGGGGTTCCTTCCGGGAATATCCAGGAGAACCTTCGGCTGTTTGGGATCCGCAGCGGCAGCACACGCGTCACCTCTTCGCTGCTTTCCGGCGGATACACCACCATTGCGCAAGGGCAGTACCGTTCCATTGCTCGCGATGACAACCAACTCCCCTTTGCCGTCACCACCGATAAGCCAGCCCAAGCGATGATTGTTACCGGCGGGTTCCACCTGAACAACACAATCCGCGACACCATGCAAGGGGATTTCAGCGGCCTGCGGACGTGGCGCTCGGCAATGGTGCGGGCCGTCCCACAGGAACAATGGATTGTGAGCGGGCGATTCCACTCCCCCAAGCATCCTGCCAAGCTGGAGCATTGCGTTGCTGTGATTGCCGAGCAAAATGCCGAGGTTGAAATAGATGGAGTTCCCGTGGTTTTTCCGTCCGGTGCCGACGGAAGGATTATGGATGCAACGTTCCGCCACGCATGGGTGAAGCTGGCCGCTGGCGACCACCGCATCACCGCCACCAACGGGCGTTTCACCGCCATTGCGTTTGGGTGGATGGAAGGGATTGAGACCTACCGCCCTGTGAAAATCAAAAAAGAGCAGGGCCCAGCGTTGCAGCATCCGTCCGAGTATGACGAGCTTGCCGGGGCCAGCTACGCCTACCCGGTGTTGGGGAAACCGGAGGCGGTGGAAGGCGTTGGCGAAGCGATTATCTGCAGCGGCGCGCCACGGTTCCTTCCGCTAACCAACACCGGCGCCGACACCATGATTGTCACCAACATCACGTTGCTTGACCCAACGGGCCGGTTCAAACTCAACAAACCGAAGCTCCCCGATACGCTGGGGTTTGGGGAGATACTGAGCGCGGCAGTGGAGTTCGCCACCGCAACCGCTGGCGAGTACCGCGCCACGCTTCAGTACACCGTACAGCCGCGCAACGGATCGCGCCCACCTTCCACCATTGATGCCCGCTTGGTCGGGCTGCTTCCTGCCGCCACGCTGCGGGCCCACATCGGAACCGTGCAGGGCGAACCCGGGGATACGTTGGTTGCCCCAGTGGTGCTTGATGACTCGCTGGACGCGCTGGCAATCAGCGGCTTGCAGTTGTACATCCGCTACGACACCAACATGGTGGCCGCACTGAAACCAACACCGCAGGAGGTAGCAACCATGGTGAAGGGGACCCTGCTGGAAGAATGGGAAGTGAACGTGGTTGGGGCCCGGCCTGGGGAGGTTGTTGTGGCAGCAACCGCAAAGCCGGGGAAGTTCCTGAGCGACACCGGGCGATTGCTGAACGTCCGTTTTTGGTCCTTCATGCGGCTGGTTGATCCGAAGAATCTTGTGTGGCAGGATACCTCATCGCTCTGGTTCGACATCACCGTTGCCGGGCCAACGTGTGCGCAGGTGAAAGGGGAGCCGGGGAGTGTGAAACTCTATCTGTGCGGCTTGCGGCATCGGGTGTTTGTGATGGGCCCTGAGCAATACGCGTTGCTGCCGAACAGCCCCAACCCGTTCAATCCATCAACCACTATCAACTTCTCGCTGGGGCTGGATGGCCCAACGTTGCTGGAAATTTTGGACAACAACGGGCGGGCCGTTTCCACATTGGTCAACGCAGGGTTGGCGGCTGGGGCCTACAGTTTCAGCTGGGATGCTACGGGCTTCCCTTCCGGTTTGTATTATTGCCGCATCCGCTCCGGCGATTGGCAAGCAATCCGGACGATGTTGCTGGTGAAGTAGTTCCCGATTCTGCACAACCGTTTTTACCGTTCCCCCATGCGCTTTTCTCTGTTCGATTCTCCGCTGTGTTGCATTGCTTGGCTGCTGCGGCTTTGCTCTGTTTTGTTTCCGGCCATGCTGGCGGCGCGCCCTTTCCAGCAAGCCCCCGATAGTGCTTCATCCATTTCCGCACCTGCCGACACCGCCACGATAGTGCGCCCAAGCGAAGCACCCGCCTTCCCATTGCCCGCCGACACCGCTGTGGGAGTGCCACAAACCGAACCGTATCGGTTACGGCCGTTCGACATGATCACCAATCTGCCGGAGGATTGGTGGCTATGGACAAAGGAGGTGTTCAACGTTGAGAATATCCCCACCATTGCATGGCTTGGGGTGCTAACCGGCATGACCATCCATGCCGATTACGAAAGTTGGCAGCAGCTGAAACGCCCCTACGACGACTCCCACATCTTCCGTGAGTTCAGCAACCGAGGGGTGGATATGGGGGATGGGAAATTTCAGTTCGGGATTGCTGCTGCGTTTGGGCTGTATGGGTTTGTGGCCAGCGACCAACGCGCACTTCGCACAGCAAGCCAAACCGTGGAGGTGATCCTAAGCTGCGGCGCGGTGGTGCAACTGCTGAAGCATATCACCGGACGGGAAAGCCCAGTGGTGACAACAACGCCAACGGGCCGGTGGGATTTCTTCCCGAACCAGATTGAATACCACAAGCACGTCCCACACTACGATGCCTTCCCATCGGGCCACATTGCCACGGCGTTGGCAACGCTGACGGTTGTGGCCAATAACTATCCAGAAGCAACGTGGATCCGCTACATTGGCTATCCGGCAGTGACGTTGGTGGGGGTGGGACTGGTTGCAACCAGCATCCATTGGTGGAGCGATATCCCGCTGGGGCTTGCGCTGGGGTGGTCCTTTGGCACTATCGTTGCCAGCCGCCAGCCCCCAGCCGCCGTGCCGGAAGATCAATCGCTCCGGTCCAGCAGCCGGCTCCTTTCGCCGCAGCCCTATCTTGGCATTCTTAGCGATGGCACACCTTCTATTGGACTTTCTTGGAGTTGGTAAATGAGATCACAGACAGCAGTGGATCGGCAGGTTACTCACAGCCGTGCAACCGCATCGCTTCGGCAGATAGGACGTGCGATGCTGCGTTGTTGGCTGCTGATGCTTCCCTTCGGCACCGCAGTTCCAGCAACGTTTGGTGGCGATGGTGGGGATGATAGTGGTAGTGGTGGCAGCCCCATTTCCCCGCCAGATACAGCATTGATGGATTCGGTGCACACCCAATCGCAATCCCACGATAACCCAGGATTTTTCCGAAGGCTTGCCGACGATATTGTTCGCCAGGGAAGCTCCCCTTTCCGCATGGATGGAACAGACCTGCTATGGCTGGGGGGCGCAACGGCAATCACTGCCGGATTGATTGCCATTGATGAGCCGTTCGATAACCAAGTGAAAGACCTGAAAGAACGCCGCAGTTGGATTACCAACAGCAGTGAAATCATCACCGAGTTTGGGGGGAATTATGGCATTGGTGCCGCCGCGCTCTTTGCCGGCTACAGCTTTATCTGGAACGACCCGAAGGGGAAGGAAACCTCGGCCATGCTTGCCCAAGCGTTGATAACCTCCGGACTCTGGACTCGGCTTGGGAAATTTTTAACCGGACGCGAACGCCCCAGCAATGCCTATTCCGAAGGGCGGGCGATAGGGACGTGGTATGGTCCGCTGCTTCAGTGCAATGGCGACCACCGTTTTGGCGGCCCAAAGTTCGATGCGTTCCCTTCCGGCCACACCGCAACCGCTTTTGCCATTGCCACAGTCTTTGCCGAACAGTACAACCAAACTCTGACCGTTCCGATACTGGCCTATGGATTGGCGGGAATTGTTGGCTTCAGCCGCACGCTTGAGCATACGCATTGGATTTCCGATGTGGTTGTGGGGGCAGCGTTAGGCTATCTGTGTGGTCGGGATGTTGTGGCCGGCTATCGCCCACCGCAGCCTGCCACGCCAACGGCTCCAACCGAGCCATCCCCTCCAGCCGAAGGGGGGCTGCGCTGGGACATCTCTCCGTTTCTTACAAGCCAAGCTGCTGGCGTTGGCATCACCCTCTCCGTAACCGCGCTGGTGAACTAAGGCGGCTATGTTGCCGCCTTGCATTGTTGCAAAAGGGGAAGCGGAGTGCGTAGATTCACCGACAATAGTTGTTCCGGCAGATGATATTTGCTGGAAGCATCAAGAGATTTTTTGGGAAGACATTACCGATGAACGACTCTATCAATAGGCCAACGGCGCTCCCTCATGCTTCGCTGTTCCGCTCGGGCGGGATTCCGGTGGAGGTTGCCACTGCCGATTCCTGTCTGGTGGTGATCGAGGGGGGGGATCATCTTGGCTTTTTGCTGGCCGATTCCTGCACCCCCGGCTCAATGAACCAACAATTTCTGCTGGAAGATGTGGTGTGGGCGCGATGCACAGCCAAACAAGGATTCTGGGAGCGGTTGATGGGCGGCCACCCGCTGCGCCACCGCACCGCCGACACCGTAACGCTGTACCAGCACGATAGCGGTTTGTACGTGGCCCAAGATCCAAGCACCAACCTGCTGTTCCCAAATCCAAACATCGAGCCATACACTATCATCTTCCTTTCGCAGGATCAGTACCAAGACCTTCGGACCCAAGCTGAGTACGAGCGCGCAAACGATTTCATGTACTTGATAAAAGGTGAGCTAACCCGAATCCCCGGGTTTCTGGATAACGGCGAATCGCTGGTTACCCCTTACCCCTACCGTGCTGGCGGGGTGATCCCGGGTGCTGGCTTGGCGCAGATGTAGCGGTGGCAGCGACTTTGCAGCCCCCTTGTTCTACCGCAATTTCTTTCCCCCGCCCCCTCTTTCTTGCCGTGCAGCGTACTCACACAAGCAACAGCAACTCCATGCCGACGATCTCCATCCGCTCTTCCCTTCTTCTGCCGCTGCTGCTGGTTGCTTGCGCCACGCAGAACAACCAGCAACCACGCCACACCCCCGGCGAAGCACGCTCGGCAATGGGGATGATTAGCTGCGCCACCCCCGAGGCCACCGAAGCCGGATTGCAAGTTCTTCGCAACGGGGGGAACGCGGTGGATGCGGCCGTGGCGGTTGGGTTCGCGCTATCGGTCACGCTGCCCCAGGCCGGGAATTTGGGGGGCGGTGGATTTATGGTGATCCGGATGAGCGATGGACGCACAACCACGGTTGACTTCCGCGAACGCGCCCCAGCCGCCGCAACCCGCGATATGTTCCTTGATTCATCAGGTAATTTTCTTCCCGAACGGGCACAGCTTGGCGCGCTTGCCGCGGGCGTTCCCGGATCGCCAGCGGGGCTGTTGTTGGCGCTGGAACGCTGGGGCAGCAAGCCCCGCGCCGAAGTCATCCAACCCGCAATCCGCCTTGCCGATAGCGGTTTTGCAATCCACCCCCAACTGCATGATGACCTTGCCGAAAAACACGCTCAGTTCCTGCTGTTCCCTTCCACCCGCCAAGCATTGTTGCGTGGCGATTCCACACTGCCAGCCGGATTGTTGTTCCGCCAGCCGGAGCTTGCCGCAACGCTTCGGCGGATTGCGGATTCGGGGAAACAAGGATTTTACGGCGGCCAAACAGCGCGGCTGATTGTGACCCAAATGGAACGCTCCGGCGGGATTATCACCGCCGCCGACCTTGCGGGCTATGCCCCGGTTGAGCGCGCCCCGATCCGCGCAAGCTATCGGGGATATGAGGTCATCACCATGCCCCCCCCTTCCAGCGGTGGGGTGCTGCTGGTCCAGATGCTGAAGATGCTGGAATCACGCAACTTCCAGCAACTCCCCTTCCACTCGGCACCGCACGCGCACTTGCTGGCCGAGGTGATGCGCCGCGCCTATGCCGACCGAGCCGAGTTTTTTGGCGATCCCGATTTTGTTGAGGTTCCGGTTGCCGAACTCACCAGTAAGAACTACGCCGCCGCCCGCGCTGCCAGCATCGGAAACCGCGCAACGCCAAGCAGCAGTGTCGGCTACGGCAATCCCGAAGCGTTCCAGCACGAAAGCCAGCAAACCACTCACTACTCCGTTGTTGACCGCTACGGCAACTGCGTCAGCGTCACCACCACGCTGAACGGCGCGTTTGGGAACAAATTGGTGGTGGGGGGCGCGGGATTTTTTTTGAACAATGAGATGGACGACTTCAGCGCACGCCCAAACACCCCAAACCAGTTTGGATTGATTGGCCGCAGTGCAAACGCAATCCAACCGGGGAAACGGATGCTGAGTTCGATGACCCCAACCATCGTGCTCCGAAACGGAAAGCCGTGGCTGGTGGTCGGGACCCCAGGGGGAAGCACAATCATCACCACCGTGCTGCAGATGATCCACTACCAGATTGATTACGGCATGGATCTGAACGCCGCCGGATCCGCCCCACGCCTTCATCACCAATGGCTTCCCGATACGCTCTTCTACGAGCGTGGCGCGTTCACCGCCGGGGCCGTTGATTCGCTGCGGGCAATCGGACATGGCCTGGCGCAGCGGTCGGGAACATCCGGACGGGTGGATGCCGTGCAGATTGAAACCGATAGCTTGGGAAAACAGTTGTTTATTGGCTGGAGCGACACACGAGGGCATGGGTGGGCAAGTGGGCTGGGAAACGAAAAATGAGGAGTGAAAAATGAAGAGTGAAAAGTGAAGAGTGAAGAGTGAAAAGTGAAGAGTGAAAAGTGAAGAGTGAAAAGTGAAGAGTGAAGAGTGAAGAGTGAAAAGTGAAGAGTGAAAAGTGAAAAGTGAAGAGTGAAGAGTGAAGAGTGAAGAGTGAAGAGTGAATGATGCTCCTCTTGCTAATGAGTAACTCACCTTACGCACCTGCCCTCGTTCGCTGCCAGCCCTCACCCCGGCCCTCTCCCAAACAGGTGATGCTACTGCTTCGACTTCATTGATCGGGTGGGAGAGGGAGCCAAAGCCGAAGAGAAGAAGAGCATCGAAGCAAGCCGCCGAGCCAGCAAGTCTTCACTATCCAAACTCTGCGTAAGATGAGTGACCAATGACCAATGACCAATGACCAATGACCAATGACCAATGACAATTCCCCTTCCCCTTGCAACTGACCACTGACCACTGACCACTGACCAATGCCCCCCTTTCTTCTTCTTCTTTTTCTTGCCGTTGCTGCTTTGCTTGCTGGTTGCGCCAGCGGGCAAGGCGCGGCACCGCGTGGCGGCCCGCCGGACACCACTGCTCCGGCAATCATCGGCACCAATCCCAGCGATGGAGCAATCAATGTTGCGGGGGAACGTGTGACGGTAGAGTTCAGCGAGTACATGAACGAAGCGGCAGCGCAGCAGAATGTGGTGATCACGCCAATCCCAGCAATCCCGCCGGAGTTCGATTGGAGCGGGCGCAAGTTGGAGATTCGATTCCGCCAGCCGCTGCTGCCAAACCGAACCTACGCCGTGACGTTTGGCGCGGGGCTGACGGATCTATCCAACAACCGGTTGGGGCGCGGCCTCACCCTTCGGTTTGCCACTGGGCCACACCTTGATAGCGGGGCGATTCGCGGCACGGTTGCTGGCGTTGCACAACGCCGTGCGGTTGTGTTTGCTTGGATTGTTCCGCCGGGGGACATCCGTTTTCTGGATACCCTTCGCCCCGACTCCGTCCGCCCCGATTTTGTTGCCCCCATCAGCGACGACGGAATGTTCTCGCTGGAAGGGCTTCCCGCCGGAACGTTCCGATTGCTTGCGGTGGCCGATGAGTTCGGCGACCAACTGCTGAACCCCGGAACCGATGCGTTCGGGATATTCAGCCGCCAGGCTGTAATCCCCCCAAACTACACCCAACCAGTTGTGGGATTTCACGCCCGGATGCGCCCTGCCCCACTGGACCTGAAGCCGCCAAGCCTGTACTCCGTTCGCTCCGTTGCCAACACGCGAACCGAGCTTCGGTTCAGCGAGCCGATTGACACGGCAACCTTGCGCGCTGCAAATTTCACATTGGCCACAAGCAGCGGAAACACTATCACCCCAAACACAGTTTGGCAAACCGCCGAAAGCCATCTGATTGTTCAACTCCATCACCCCCCACTTGCCGCCGATAGCGAGGTGACGCTGACCGTTCGGGACCTTGCCGACACCGCCGGAAATCGCTTGCCCGATAGCGTTGCCACGCAGCAATTCACCGCAACGCCCCTGCGCGACACGCTTCCTCCTACCCTTCTTCCGTTGGATGTTGATACTGTGCGGAGCTATGCCGTCAGCGATTCGATTCGGCTTCGGTTCAACAAAGCGGTGCGGCTGGCAACGCCAGCCGAAGCCCTTACCCTGCGCGACACCGCCGGAAGGACTGCTCGGTTCCGGATTGTGCAGATTTCCCCGGTTGAGCTGCACGCCTTCCCGGTAGATACGCTTGCTGGGGTTGGGCGCGGAATGTTGGATTTGCGGTTTGGCACCATCAGCGATCTTTCTGGAAACCGAACCGACTCCATTATCCGCCTTCCCATTCGGCTTGCCCCAGCGCGGCTGAACGGAACAATGCAGGGAACATTAACCGACACAGCATCGCCAGGCAGCAATCACATCATCATGTTCACCGCCGTTGCAACCGGGGCAGTGTGGCAGCTGCGTGGAGCCAAAGCGGGCGCGTGGGAGATGAAGAGATTGCCCGAAGGTGAGTACCGCGTGGCAGCCTTCCGCGACAGCAACGGCAATGGCGTGTACGATGGCGGCACAATCGCCCCGTGGCGCGGAGCCGAACCATACGCCGAGTTCGCCGGGACCGTGCGCGTGCGCCCACGCTGGACGGTGAATGAAATAGAGTTGGTGGTGGTGGGATAACCGTTGGGAGGGATACTCCAAACATATTCACTCTTATTTGCGGTAAGTAAACTTTTGAACGTATTTATTCCAAGTATTTATTCTTACAAAACAAGGGTGAGATTTTTTATGCCGTATATCTTTAAAAGCAATTTTTACTCCTTGTGTTAATTCAGAAACATATTGAAGAAATTTAAAAACATCTGCATTTGTTGGTGATTTTGAATAGCGCTGCAACATTAAGTTATATCGTCTATACCCTCCTAATACTGTAAAGATTCCATCTTCACCCCAGATTGGGACGTTCAAAGCCCATTCAATTTTATTATCAACGCAGTAAGAAATCCAAAGCAAAGCGACTCTCATGCTATCATATACATGTTTCTTTTGATATTCTACACTTCCACTATCAAGTTGGACAGTCCAATTTTGTTCACTATCATTATGCTCACTATTAATAGCATATTTAGATAATGCAAGAATTTTTATTTCAATAAGATAACTAGGGGAAATTATATCTTTAATAGCATTTCTTATCAAAGCACAATAATCACCTACAGGCATAGGGTCAAGGGTATCCATATTATCACAGCTTTGCGCTTTGCAAAAAACATATTTGGCACAAAATATTAACAATACACAATATAAATATCTTTTATACATACGTGTTGATTTTATCAATTATGAATTATTTATGTTTTTTATTTTTTTATGAAACGTTTATCTGTCGTTATTGATTTTCCAAAGAGGAGAGGAACATCCCCACCATTTGAAGCAGGGTTTACCCAAACTTCCCCAGTGTTTGGGTTAAATATATACCTATCTGTATAGTAATACAGTGTTCCATCTATTGTAGTAAAGGATTTCATCCTATTGAGCTTCAAATCCTCAGAAAATTCGCCGCCTTCTACCCAATCAGATTTATTAGGAGTATTTAGTTTGTTTTTATCAAAACACATATTTATTAACAATGAAACGTCCAATTCAGCCATTTTGCTTTGATCTTTATTAATACGTACACCGCAAGCATGAGCGATTTCATGCAGAAGTAATGAACTAAATGTTTCCAGATCATAGTTATATGAATTAGGCCTGTAGAAACCAATGATTACGTGTTTCAAGAAAGATCCAAGAATCGGATCATCTATTGTTATACTCGAGTGCTTTCAGATTGCGAAAACAGGAAAAAAGTAGGATATTGGGTTCGTGATAGAACTAGACACGAAAACGCGCACGGCACTGCGTGAACTACAACGCAGAGAGAAAGATACTCGCCGGTATATGAAGATCACGGTCATTCTGATGTTTGACAGTGGGTTCAGTGCCGAAGATA
>JADZEY010000078.1 GCA_020850315.1 Armatimonadota bacterium
GGGGAGTTGGCCTCGGGCGAGCATCACCTATGGTGGGATGCAAGCGGAGTGAGTTCGGGCGTGTATCACTGCCGCGTGCGCAGCGGGACTTGGAGTGCTGAACGGGCGGTGGTTGTGGTGAAGTGAGTGAGGGTGATACAGCCATCCAGGAAGCTGCCTCCGGCACACCGGAAGCCGCTCTCTGCGTTGCGCTTGTGAACCTCTATTTCGTGAATTGCTGTATTCCACCGTAACCTACTGTGGGGTTCTTGCCTCATACTGTTGAACACCGAATTGAGGCGGATAAAAAGAATCTGCAAAGCCTGCTTGCAAAGCCATTGCAAAGTGGTAGTTTGCCAGCGGTCAATCGCCATCCCCCCGTGGCTCTGCTTGGTGGCTCTGCTTGCCATCTCTCACCTGCTGGTTCGTTTTCTTCGATTACCCTCTCTCTCTCTCCCCTTGTTGGGTTTCCAAATTTAATTAGCTAATTCACGCTCTTTCCTGCAACAGGAGCATCCACTGATACACCGTGGGCCGAAGGATTTTCAGCCTCCCCCTTCCGGACACAAGCATGAACCATACTACCAACCTCCTTAACCGCTGGCCACTGCGTTGTGGTCGGGCGGTTCGCTTTCTTTTCTGGATACTTCTGCTATCCAGCGTTGTGCCGTTGCGTGCGCAGCAAGTGACCAGCGTGGGAAACCGCTTCATCAGGGCAAACGTGGTGACGAACGACCGTTCTGGGAAGTTCGGCATCACGGCGGGTCCGGCGGGGCAGTTCAATCGCTTCCTGTACCAGACCGTCACGCTCATCACCAGCCACGTGGTGTTTCGGGTGGAGCAAGCCAACGGCACAACCCGCTATGCCTGCAACGTGCCGGACCGCTTCGGAAACGGGGTGATCCCACGACCACGCACCTCCACCGGGAATGTCCCCTTCAAACCATTCGATTCCGTCTATGTTTCCGCCGACACAATCGCCGTAATCTGGAAAAATATCTACGGCTACCGCATCACCATGCGCTTTGTTCCGGAAGCCTCCACCAGCATTTATGATGATGGCGCCGATATGCTGCTGGAATTTGAGTATGAGAAGATCATCTACTCCTTTGCTCGGCTTGGAATTTTGCTGATGCTGGACACCTACAACAGCCAAGCCAGCACCTTCAGCAGCGGCGGTTTTGGGGATCAGACCTCGGTGGTTAGCGACCGTGGCCTGTGGAACGTGAACACCCCCGGGCGAACGTTCACCCCCCCATACGACCCTCCGCCCGACTTCTACCACGTTGGCAATTTCCTTGCCGACCAACCAATGAACACCGTCTTCCCAATCCACAAGCTGCGCGGAACCACACGGCGTGGCACGAAGCTGACCCCGCCATCGCTGTTTGTGATTGATGACTGGCGGCGACTTCGCGAAACCTCATGGTATCCGCCGGGGGACGTAGGAACGGAGAGCTTTGTTGATTGTGCCACCCTTACCCGCTGGGATAGCCTTGTGGGAAAAGGGGTGGTGCGGACTTCGTTCGGGCTGAACAATCGTGGCAGCAACGATATGTTCACCTGCCGTAACGGGGGCGTGTTTATTGACATCCGCACCAAACGGGTGGTGACGCAGCAGGTGAAAAATGGCCCCTACGACTCGGAGCAATTCGATGTTGAAATGTGGGTTTCCAACACCAGCACCCAATACGCAGCAACCCCGTTCATCCGGCTGGATCAACCAATCGTCTCCATCCCGAACGGAACCGAGCGGCTGACGCTGGATCCGTCAACTCCACAAATCCAACGAACCCAGCTGGGCCCCGGGGCAACCCAAAAACTGCGCTGGCGAGTGAACGTCAACCACAACTCTGCCGATACCCAAGCAATCATCCGTTTCTCCTGGCGGCAGAAGGTGGAAGATGAGTTCCGGGGGTTCGCTGAACCATGCGAGCCGTTGGTGACAATCATCGGTTTTGTGGACCCACCGCCAGACCCGCCAAAGGATACGCTGGCTCCGATCATCGAGCCGATCAGTGCCGTGCGCGACTCCACAGCACTCTGGGTTTCCCGCACAGCCGACCGGCATCTCAACTTCGATTTCGACACCGGCATTGATACGATTCGCGTGGTGGAGAACTTGGGGAACAACTTCACCTTCCTGGCCGCCCCGCTTCCGTTCCAGCGGTGCGACACTGCCCAGCAGGTGCTGCTGTTTTCCCGCGTGAAGGATACCACAATCGCCGGGCGGCTGATCTACGAAGTGGCCGATTGCAACGGTAACCGGAGCTTCGACACAATCATCTACCGCCCGCGCCCCGATACCTTCCCGCCAATGTTCACCACGCTGGCGATAGGTGCCGAAGGGGGAAGCGATTGTAACGCACGCAGCTACGAAGTCACGGTGGGGGATAGCGTGAACCAATTTCCGTTTGCTGGCGACCACGGTTTCGGGCTGATTGAGGTTGTTGGGCCGCTGGTGAACTTTGCTCCGCCGGAAATCAACTACGATAACGGCGGCGCACCAATCAATAAGTTCGACCGCCGCGCCACCTTCCGCCTGAAGGTGATTGACAGCATGGTGGCCGGGCAAGCCCAAATCCGTGTTGCCGACTTTGCCGGAAACGATACGCTACTGGCCTTCAGCTACTGCCCCCTTCCCGACACCGCCGCCCCACGCGCCAGTGCGCAGTTCAGCGCGGATCCACCGGGGTGGAATGTGGTTGTCACCGACACGCTCCCCTGGGATCGTGGGTTGTTGGAAGTGGTGCAGATTGCTAACCCTGGGAACAACGTGACCTTCACCCCGCCGGTGATTTCCCCCGGCGCGCCGCTGTCGTCCCTTCCGTTTATCAGCGTGAACGATCCGCGATTCGATGCGGAGATCACGTTGGAGATCCGCGATTCCGTTTGGCGCACCACCCCGGTTGGCCACGCAACACGCTTCACGTTGCGCTTCTCCAAAATCCCCGATACCCTTGCCCCGAACATCATCTTCACTCCGGTTCCCGGCACCTACGGCTCGGTTGCCGATGTGGAGGTGAACGATGTTCACTTCATCAACAATGAAGAGTACAAGTACGATGTGGGGTTGGGAACAATCACCGTGACGGCACTAAGCAGCAACATGGTGCTGGCTTCCCCCATCACCTTTTCGCCGGGGGATAAACGGGCGTTCTTTAAGGTGCAGGTGATTGATACGTTGGCCTTCAACCGGCTGGATAGCATCTGCTTGGAAGCGGTGGACCTTGCGGGAAATCGTAGCAGCAACTGCTACTTCTACCCCGTGACCCCAGATGTCCACGCTCCAATTTTTACCGGCACACTTTCCAACGACCGCACAGCCATCACCGCCACCATCACCGATCAGCGGTTGTACGACCGCGGGTTGGGTTCGCTGCGGTTGGTGAACGAGGAGAATCTGGTGGCAGGGTTTGCCATCACCAACTTGGGCGGAGCGTTTACCGCGCAAGCAAACATCAAAGTGATTGACCCCGAAAAGCCGATTGCCGGAACGCTTCTGCTGCGGGACCTTGTGGCCGACCGTGATAACTCCGTCGAGGCGCAGGCGATCCATGCTGTGGAGCTTCCCTTCCGCCAGCCAGCGATTGGCGTTGATCTGCGGCTGCCGGCATTGGTGGAAGGTGGGGAAGAGATTCGCGGGGCGGTGATTGCCGTAACCGATATTGATCCTTCCGAGGTGCAGCAGCTTGCCTTTGCGGTTCAGTTCAGCGGCAACGCGCTGTTTGCTGGGGCGTTGGGGAACGGCTTTACCGCAACCCCCGACCCCGCAAATGGAACATTGCTGCACGTTGCGGCCACGGTTCCTTCCGGCGAAGGGTACCGGGCTGGGGATACGCTTGGCATTATCCGGTTTGCAGCCGGAACCCTGACGGAGGTGATGGAGTTGCGGCTGGCAATTCTTCCGAACACAGCAGTGGTAAACGGTGGAATCGGGCGAGTGATTGCCCTGCAGAAACCCGGCGACCCGTTGGCCAGCACCCTTACCTTGCCTCCAATTTTTGCGAAGGTGAACGCCGATTCTATCACCGTCATCAACGGCTATTGTGACCGAGTGCTGGCCACAACCGGGGCGAACAACAAGGCGGTGGGGACTTCCATCCTGCAAATCCGCCCGCAACCGAACCGCGCTGGCGAAATCATCACCTTGGAGGTGCGTGACCTTCCGGCTGATGCCCGGATAGAGTTGCTTGGTGCGGATGGCCGCGTGGCCGCCCGGTTCGATAAACTGCAAACATCGGTCGGGATCATTGGACGTGTCAGCCTTCAGCTTCCTGCTGGCATTTCTGCTGGCACATATCTGCTGCGGATTATCGGCGGCGGAACGGAAACCGCCGAGCGGATTGTGATCCAAAAATAAAGCCAGCAGCCAAGCAACCTTGAGCCAAGCACTCTTGAACCAAAGGAGCAAACGCAAGCCGCATTTGCTCCTTTGCTGTTCCATAATCGGCAGACGCAGATACTCCAGCCTGCGCGAAA
>JADZEY010000079.1 GCA_020850315.1 Armatimonadota bacterium
ATGCTTCCTGCTCTGACTCATTGGCTTCCGGAGAATGCAGCCGCGTCTTCTTGTACACAAACCCCAATCCCTTCACCAATCGAACTGCACCGTTGGCACTATACTCCACTGAAAACGCTAACTTGATCCATGACGCAATCTCCTTCCCCGTTCGGTACAAACGCCGACGTAGTTCCGACGACAACACCGCACGTTGCTCCTCCGTCAGGTGGCATTCCGATCCCCTGTAGGCTCGCAACAAATAATTGTCAAGACCCTCTTTCTGGTATGCTTCGGCATACCGATACAGAGTTGAGCGATCAAGCCCTAACGCATGGGCTATATCTTCGGCACTGAACCCACTGTCAAACATCAGAATGACCGTGATCTTCATATACCGGCGAGTATCTTTTTCTCTGGGTTGTAGTTCACGCAGTGCCGTGCGCGTTTTCGTGTCTAGTTCTATCACAAACCCAATATCCTACTTTTTTCCTGTTTTCGCAATCTGAAAGCACTCGAGTATACTAAGAATTTTGATTGTCAAGAGAAGGGGGATTATAAAATTGCCATGACATTGCCCAATACACTATCAAATGGACTTTATTGGCTTGTACTTCAGACAGATAAAGAAAGTGCTTCGCAAGCATTGTTACAACAACAATAACCAAGGTTGATGAACTCAACCTTAGCCCTATAACCACGTAACTCCTAATCAAGGAAATTGCTATGACAAGGTTATTATCGATAACAGAAAGAATGATGGTGATAGCATACCGAACATCAGGCTATTTCTAAGTTTCTTGTGAACCATTAAGAAAGAGTTTGTTCTTCTACGGGATAGACTTTTAAGAACAAGCATCGCATTTGCCACGTTTGTCGTCGCAAATGCGATGCTTGCCTATTGTTAACCAAGTATTCAATGGCTCGTAACTCTTGATGCAGCGTTGATATTCTATTGCTGGATTATTCACTTACCTTACGCAGTGCTTGGACAGTGAAACTTTGCCCGTTCGGTGGCTCCACTCATACCCTTCGACGAAGCTCAGGACAGGCCCCGGTCTTGCTCAGCATGAGCAGAGGATGCTTTCTGGTGGAAAACCGAGGGACTGAAATCATCAAGAGCCAGCATGGCCTTGCGTACGGCGAGTTACTCACTCGTCTCGGATTCTGTTGCTGGCGTATTTTGGGGAAATGAATCAGCACGAACACTTCATGCAACTCGCTTTGGAAGAAGCACGCATTGCCAGCCAGCGGGGTGAGGTTCCGGTTGGCGCGGTGCTGGTGCGTGATGGGGTGGTGATTGCGCGCGCCCATAATCGTGTGGAGCAACTGGGCAACCCAACCGCCCATGCCGAGCTTCTGCTAATCCAAGAAGCAACCGCAGTCCAGCAAGGGAAGTGGCTTCACGAATGCGCGCTGTACGTTACGCTGGAACCATGCCCCATGTGTGCCGGGGCAATCCTGCTTGCAAGGATTCCCCAACTCTACTTCGGCGCGTTCGATGCAAAAGCCGGAGCGGCGGGAACCCTCTTCTGCGTTACCACGGATCCACGGATGAATCACACTGTGGGAACCTGGGGAGGGATTTGTGCCAGCCAAAGCACTGCACTGCTTCAGCAATTTTTCCGGGAACAACGGGGGGCAACGTAGTGCGAAGCGGAGCATCGCCGTGACAGATCTTTCACTGCTTATCCATCCGATTATCCATCCGAATCATTCATTATCACATCGTCCTGTGGCAATCTTGTACATCATTCCAACACCGATTGGAAACCTTGAAGACATCACCTTGCGGGCATTACGGATACTGCGCGAAGTAGCGGTGATTGCCTGCGAGGACACCCGCGTTACCGGAAGCCTACTGAAGCATTATGGAATCGCGGAGAAACGCCTGGTAAGCTGCTACAGCGGCAACGAAACCGGGCGCATTCCAGGGCTGATTGATCTGCTGCAATCGGGCCACGACGTCGGGCTAACCAGCGATGCTGGAACCCCAGGCATCAGCGACCCCGGCGTGCGGCTAATCTCGGCAGCGATTGACGCAGGCATTACCGTTGTCCCGCTTCCTGGCGCGTCGGCGGCAATCACCGCAGCCGTTGCCGCCGGGTTGCCAACCGACTCCATTCTGTTTGAAGGATTTCTTCCCCACAAAAAAGGCCGCCAAACCATGCTGCGCCGCTTGGCCGAATCCGAAAGCACCATCATTCTGTACGAATCGCCCTACCGTGTGGTGAAAACCTTGCGGGAGCTTTCCGAACACCTTGGCAGCCAGCGCCGCGCTGCGGTCTGCCGCGAGCTTACCAAGATGTTCGAGGAGATCACCCGCAACACGCTTGGCCAGCTTCATGACGACTACGCCAAACGAAGCACAATCAAAGGGGAGTTTGTGATAGTGATTGAGGGGAAACGGAGGTGAGATGGGGAAAGGGAATCTACACTCAGGCTGCGTCCTCCAGCACCACCACTGCCCCGGCAGTGGCATCGCTGTGGGTTAGCGATACGTGTGCGCGCAGGTGGCCGTAGCGCTCGGCCATTCCCCCCGATAGCAGCAACTCCGGCTGCCCGCTGGGAAGGTGCCGGATAGCAACCTCGTGCCACTTGAACCCACGGGTGATACCGGTTCCGATTGCCTTGGAGAACGCCTCCTTTGCAGCAAACCGCGCCGCAAAATGTTGTCCCGCACCAATCTTGAACCCCCGGCAGTACTGGCTCTCTTCCTCGGTGAAGATGCGGCGTTCAAACCGTTCGCCGTATTTCTCCAACGCTTCTTCAATGCGGTGGATGTCGGCAAGGTCAATTCCAATTCCCACAATCATTGTATTTCCCCATTTGGAGCCGAGACGTGCGGTGCGGCTTTGCCATCCAGCACAATCGTCAGCAGGTCCTTGATGTCATGCAGAAGGTAGTCGGCGTTCACCACTTGGTTGCCGAACGTGTCGCCATATTTTGCGAAGGCGGTTTTCATTCCAACTGCGGCAGCCCCCACCATGTCACGCTCGGCCCAATCCCCCACCATAATCGCTTCGCTGGGGGCAACCTCCAGCTTTTGCAACACCAGCTGGAACGGCACCGGGTCCGGCTTCCGCTTCCCGGTGTCGTCGAAGGTGACAACGTGGTCGAAGATGTGATGGAAGCTCATGTAGCACAATCGCAGCCAAGCCTCGCGCGTGGGTGCGTCGGAAAGGATACCAAGCCGCACGCCATGCTTCACCAACTGCATCAGCGTGGCACTCACGTGGGGATATGGCTTCAATGCCGCTTCGCGTGCGCGGCGGTAGGCAACAATCCCAGCCGATAGAACCTTGTAATCAATCCGCCCCAACACCTCCACCAGCAACTGATCGAACACCCGTTGGTACTCAATCCCCTGCTCCTTGTAGATTTTATCAACGCTCCCTTTCACGTCGTCGAACGTCATGTTCAGCCCGGCATCAATCATTGCTGTGATGGCGGCATCCACGGCCTGGCGTTTCATTGCCATGAAATCAACCAGTGTGTTATCAAGATCGAACACTACCGCTTTAATCATTTGCAGACTCTCCTATCGGTTATTGCCCGCGCAAGATAGCGAATCAAGCAGGGCTTGCCGGAAGCCCGCTGAAATTTTGCGCCGATAGAAAGGCGATAAAAAACTGGCGGATGCTATGCGGCCAAACGGTATTTTTCGCCACGTTCGTCCGCGTGGCATCAGTATGCCAACTGCCGAACCAACAGCTTCATTCCCAGAAGCATTCCACTTCTCTAACAAATACCGATTTGCCAACCCACACACAACCTTCAGCAACGACTTCCCCAACCATTCACATGGTTGGGAACGCCCACTTGGACCCCGCTTGGATGTGGTGCTGGGGGGAAGGAATGGAGGCATTTTTAGCCACCTGCCGCGCCGCGTTGCAACGGATGGAGGAAACCCCAGAGTTCATCTTCACGTGCAGCTCGGCGGCGCAGTATCGGTGGGTGGAAGAGGTGGAGCCTGGGTTGTTCGCAGCAATCCAGCAGCGGGTGGCCGAAGGGCGTTGGGCGATTGTTGGAGGCTGGTGGGTGCAGGCCGATTGCAATCTTCCATCGGCAGAAGGGTTTCTGCGCCAGGCGATTCTTGGGCAGCACTATTTCTTGCAGAAATTTGGAAGAATTGCCCGGGTTGGATACAGCCCCGATGCCTTTGGCCACGTACTCGGTTTGCCCCAGCTGCTGGCCCGCTCCGGAATGACCGGCTATATTTTTTGCCGCCCCGATCCTACCGAGCTTGCGCTTCCTTCCCCGTTGATTCGCTGGCATTCCCCCGATGGGTCTTCGGTGCTTGGCTACCGTGTCCCTTTCCACTACAACATGTATGAGTCGTCGGTACCGAAGAAAGTGAAAGATTTGATGGAGGTCTTTGCTGCAGAATCTTCGCTATCGGATCCCCCAACGCCGCTCGGCCATTTCGGCAGCGACTGGTGCTTGTTCTACGGCGTTGGAAACCACGGCGGCGGGCCAACCAAGGAGCATATCCACCAGATTATCCAGATTGCCCAGAACCCCCAGATGCCAGAACTGAGGTTCAGCACCCCCGACCAATTTTTTGCTGTGGTGGAGGCCAATGCCCAAGCTGGCGATATCCACATTCCCAACTGGCACGACGACCTTCAGCTGAACGCCCCGGGCTGCTACACCGCTCACTCGGAAATAAAAAAACTGAACCGCCAAAGCGAGCATTTGCTGATGCAGGCCGAGCGGTTATCGGCCATTGCAACACTGCTGCACGGAGCCGAATATCCCGCTGCCGAGCTTCACTCAGCTTGGGAGAATGTCTGCTTCAATCACTTCCACGACATCATCTGCGGGGTGGCAATTCGCCAGGCGTTGGAGGAAGCAATCGAGATGTACGGCCACGCATTGCACACCGCACGCAAGGCCACACGCTACGCGGTGCAGCGCATTGCCAGAACAATCAACACCGATGGCGAAGGGCAAGCCGTGCTGGTGTTCAACCCCCACTCGTGGCGATTGCAGGAAGCGGTGACGGTGGAGCTGTGGCACGACATTGACAAATCGCTCTGGACGCAACCGGTGAATATCCACGTCAGCGATGCCGAGGGGAACGGCCTCCCCTGCCAGCTTGGTTTCACTTCGGGAAAAATCGGGAAGGATAGGATTGCCATCACCTTCCCAAGCGATCTTCCAGCGTTTGGATGGAGGCTGTACCGCCTGTTCTACGGAACCGAATCGCCACACGCCGCCAGCCATGGGATGGTGAGTGAGCAGGGGGATACTCTCCAGGTAGAAAATTCCCACCTCCGCCTCTCCATCTCCGTTCGCAACGGATGCTTGACCGAGCTCTATCATAAGGGATCGGGGATCCATTTTGTGCAGGGTGCAGCTGCGTGCGGATTGGTCATCAGCGACCGATCCGACACTTGGGGCCACGGAGCCACGGCCTTCGATACGGTGATCGGCATTTTTGATGATGCAGAAGTTTCCGTGGTGGAACATGGGCCAACGCACGTCACGGTGCGCTCGCTTACTCGGTTTGGCGCGTCGTGGCTGCGGCAGGATATTCGGCTGTTTCATCACGCCCCCCAAGTTTCCGTTTCTGTCACCCTTTTCTGGGCCGAGCAGCACCGGATGCTGAAACTCTCCTTCCCCACCCCGTTCGCCAACGCCATTGCCCTTGCCGAAACCGCAGGGGTAGTAACCAGCAAACCGGCCGACGGAACCGAACGGCCATGTGGCGTGTGGTTTGCCGCGCGCGGAGCCGTTGGCCAAACGGAAGCCACGCTGGGAATTGTCACCGATGCCAAGCATGGTTTCTCGCTAACGCCCGGCGGCGATCTTCGGATGTCGGTGGCGCGTTCCCCTGTGTATGCCTTGCACACGCCGCACCCGTTCCATCCAGATGAGAGCTTGGATTTTTTGGATCAAGGGATTCAGCACTTCCAATATCTGCTGCGCCCGGTGGTGGGGTCCAACGCACCGGAGCAGTTGGCACACGCTGCGGGGGTGCTGAACCTTCCGCCAATCACACACTTGGAGTCGGCACACGAAGGGGCCAACGATTGGGAGAAGCAGGGAATTGAGATAACCGCAGAAAACGTTGTGGCAACGGTGCTAAAACGGAGCGAACAGAACAACGGCTGGATTCTGCGGCTGCACGAAACCGCAGGGAAGGAAACCGAAGCAAGCATCCATTTGATACTTGCGGCCACCCGTTGGAACGTCCGCATGGCCCCCTACCAGCTTTCAACATGGCTGATCCACAACGGCAAGGCAACGGAGGTTAGCGCGATTGAGATGTGAGGGTGGGTGCAGCGGGGGTGGCTGGGGAAGACAGAATTGCAGTTGAGTAGGCGGGTCATCAATTCGGCGCATCAATCGGCGAGTCTTCCGGTGGGGGATCCCCGATTTCATGTTCGCGGGATTCGCGGTAGCGGCGGCGGGTTTCCATGATGTGGCGGAACCGCTCAATCACTTGGTCGGCAAGGGCGTAAGGGATTTCGCGCTGGGGAAGCGTAGTGAAGATTTCATCAACGATTCGCTCGTCCAGATCAATCCGGTAAAACAGCGAAGCAAGGCGGCTGAAGTGGAAATCAATGATATGCCGCAACCGCTGGGCCAATGCTTCGCGGAACTCCATGAAGGTTGCCTGCGCTTCAGCCTTTGCCTCGGCATCCCACTCCACATCGAATCGGTCGGCAATCGCTTGGATCATGGCAGTATCCTGATGCTCTGGCAAATTGCTTGAACTACGAATCGGCTGATATTTTTCCGTGTTCATGTTGAAAACCCCAGTAATCATAACCTATTTAAAACCCCACTTCCTCCAACCGCTCCTTCACTTCCCCCAGAAAAATGTTGACGGCATCGCCGTAGTGGCGGTCGTCGGGCACCAGCACCAACGCGCCGAAGGTTGCTGGCTTTGCGTCCTCGAATTGCTCGCTGCTGGCCATGGTGGTGATCTCTTCGGGACGGTAGATGTTGTCCATATCGTGCACCACCACGGTTGCCCCAAACTCGGTTAAGCTAGAGTCGGCAGCGGGGCGTTCGCTAAAACCCAAAAAAACCCAAGGAATGCGGACTTTCACGGTGTAACCACCATCAGTTTTTGTTGCCACGGCTTTGATTTTTTTTGCCGCAGCGGTTTGCCCTGCGTCAAGGTAGTTGCTGGTTCGGGGCTGCACGGTTGCGGGCTTATCCAGCAAGTCCCCAATCCCAATATCAAAGGCGTAGATGTTGGTGTCGGTCTTGGTTCGGAAATCGCGGGAGCGTTTCCCAACGCGCAAGCGGTTGCCAAGCGTGTACATATCCAGCCAAATTTCCAGATGATCCACTGCGGTGTCGTTATCCGGTGGCGGGGTTGCAATCACGCGGTCGTCGTGGCAGAAGATGTTGAAGTAGAGGAAGTCGTTATCGTGGGCCGAACGGACGTTGAAGGAAAGGTCATCGGCACCGGTCCAGTAGTAGGAACCGCTTTGGATAAACCGCGACATCTGCGTGGTGGAGTTTGCTTGGTATCCGCTGCTGACATCGCGCCCACGGCTGTAGCTGGGAATGGTCATAAACCCGGCCTCGAACACCGCTTCGCCGGTGTTGGTGTTCCGGTAGCGGTCGTGGCCTTCAAGGGTTTGGTAGTTGCGGTATTCCTCGTGGGTGGTGTTCCCTTGTTGGGTGGTGGTGAAATCATCCACCATCATCATCACCCCGTCGCGGTAACGGTAGCCTTCGATGCTCCATTCGGTTGGGCTTTGCTTGCGGGCGATTGATGCGTTCCCTTTTCCGATAGTGACCCCAACCTCAATCGGAAGCTCCACAAAACTGGTGGTGGTCTGCTTCACCAGCTGCATAATTCCTTCCTCATCAATGAAGAAACAAACCTGCATCCGCCGTTTGTTATCGGCTTTCAGGCGGTAGCAGATCGCAAAATCGTAGGCACTGTCTCCCGTGAAATCCCCCACATCGTACCCCCAAACATCGAACGGAGCTTGCGGAAGCGCGTCGCGGATATCTTGCACCAGCTCTGGCGCAAAGTATGGGTCTATCCGTTCGGCCAGTTGCTGGAAGGTGATCGCCTCCTGGGCGGAAACGGAAATGGCCGAAAGGATCAGTAGCAGTAGTGTGGTTCGGATCATCATCATCATGCCGCAAAGTAACGTAAAAAGCTACGCACAAAGGCGCGCCGGATAGATTATCGCCGTTCTGGTTGGCCATCCAGCAAGTGGACGCATCTACCAAAACGGCGATATCGCACAGCCCGTTAGGGTTCCTGCTTAAAAATCTGCCGATCCGGGTGTTCGTGGGAATGGGATCACGTCGCGGATGTTTTTCATACCGGTGAGGTACATCACCATCCGTTCAAGGCCAAGCCCAAACCCTGCGTGCGGGGCCGATCCGTATTTCCGCAGATCTAGATACCACCAATAGGCTTCCTCCGGCAGATGCTGTGCACGAATTTTTTCCAGCAACACATCATGCCGCTCCTCGCGCTGGCTTCCGCCAATGATTTCGCCAATTCGCGGGGCCAGCACATCCATGGCGCGAACCGTTTTGCCGTCGTCGTTCAGCCGCATGTAGAACGCCTTGATCTCCTTCGGATAATCGGTGACAACCACTGGCCGCTTGAACACAACTTCGGTTAAGTAGCGTTCGTGCTCGCTCTGCATATCTATCCCCCAAGCAACAGGGAACTCCCACGATTTATCAGCGTTCAGCAGAATGGTAATCGCGTCGGTGTAGGTGACGTGTTGGAAGTCGCTTTCGGCAACGTGGGTGATGGTCTCCAGCACGGTGTCGTCCACCCATTTGTTGAAGAACTCAAGGTCGGGAAGGCAGGTGTCAACAACGTGCGCAATGATGTATTTCAGGAACTCCTCGGCAACGCGGCGGTTGTCGTCCAGGTCACAGAAGGACATCTCCGGCTCAATCATCCAGAACTCCGCCAAGTGGCGCGGGGTGTTGCTGTTCTCGGCACGGAACGTTGGGCCGAAGGTGTAGATGTTGGTGAACGCGCTGGCAAAAATCTCCCCCTCCAGCTGGCCGCTAACGGTCAGGTAGGAAGGGCGACCAAAGAAATCTTCAGCGAAGTTTATGCCACCGTTTTCGGTGCGGGGAAGATTCATCAAATCCAGCGTGGTGACACCAAACATCGCCCCGGCCCCCTCGGCATCGGAAGCGGTGATGATCGGCGTGTGGACGTACAGAAACCCCCGCTCCTGAAAGAATTTATGGATAGCATAGCAGACCGCATTCCGAACGCGAAACACCGCGCCGAAGGTGTTGCTGCGCGGGCGCAGGTGCGCAATCTCCCGCAGGAACTCCATGCTGTGCCGCTTCGGTTGCAGCGGGTAGGTGGCGGGGTCGGCTGGGCCATAAATTAGGATGTCGCGAACCTTCAGCTCCACCGATTGCCCGGCACCAAGCGATGCCACAAGTTCGCCGCTGATTTTCAGGCAGGCCCCGGTTCCAATCTGCCGCATCATCTCTTCCGGGATTGCCCCTTGCTCCACCACTGCTTGCAGGTCCTTAAAACAGGAACCATCATTCAGCTGGATGAAGGTAACGCCTTTGCTATCGCGGCGGGTTTTCACCCAACCACGCGCTTCAACAGCAGTGCCAACCGCCATTGTGAAAATATCCTTGATGTACTCCCCTGTTCGAATCATGGCTAATGAATGTTGAATGTGAACGGAAACAGTGGCAAACGCTGGAGAGCAGAAATGATACGTGCCTGGAGGGGGGGTAGCTGTACACACCTCAATATCCATTCTGCACCGATTACTACGCCCCCAAAATAGAACCCCACCACCACCACGCCAAACAGCGATACAACTCACCACAGAGGGGGGGGCGGTGAGAAGGGATGATGTGACCCGCTAACGATAGCCACAGATAGTTAGCCTGCGGTTTGGCAAAGGAACATCTATTTTGTGCGGTGCTTCGTACTGCCCTCATCTGCCATCCAAGTGCTCCGCAAAGGAACGCACGCGATGGCAACACATCAAAAGCAGCATCAAAGGAAGGTGAGGTATGAAACTATCAACAACGCTTGTTTGCGCACGCAATCCCTGGGGATGGGTTCTGGTTTGCGCAATGCTATTCGGCTGCAGCTCAGATAACATTACTGAGCCGGCAACCAACGATCTGTTCACCAGTGTCACGCGTGCCACGGCTCCGGGCCAGCTTACCGATCTATCATCATCGGTTCCCGATGCCACCGACCAGTTTATCTACTTCGTGGCGAAAGGACCCAATGGGGCCGGAGTGTTTAAGGTCCCATCCATCGGGGGATTGCCAACCGAAGTCACCGCTGGCAGCCCGTTTATCCAGCCGACAGATATTGTCCTGACGACCGACAACCAAACCGTTGTGGTCGCCGACCCGGCAGCAAGCAGCATTTTCCAAGTAGCGATTACCGGCGGCCAAGCCACGGCTATTCCCGAAACGTTTCAGACCAATCCGGTGGCGTTGGATCTGAAATCGGAATCTGGAACCGATGCCATCTACTACTGCGGAACAACGAACGGCCGGAAGGCGATTTTCAAAAAAACTCCATCGGGGCTGACAGTGCTCTACAGTGGCACGCCGCTGAACTCCCCAACCGGAATTGTGGTTGCCAACGATGGGGCAATCTACATTGCCGACGAAGGAACAGTTCATCGGCTTTCCGGCGGAACAATTACGCAGCTTGCAACGGGGCTTGACATGGGCTCGCCAGCGGGAATTACGCTAACGCCGGATCAGAAAGCAGTGGTGGTTTCCTCCAAAAGCAATGCGGGGAAGGCGCAAGCGGATATCATTTCACTCACAACCGGGGCGCGAAGCGTCTTCAACAACGGAATTGGCGCGAACAGCGCCCCCGCTGGCCTGCACGGCGCACGCAACGCCAGCGGATTTACAGGGCTGTATAGTTGGGCCGATAGAGCAGGAGGGATTTATCGGTTGAAGCCGTAGATGGGCAGAAAAGATATTCTTTGCTGTATGAACCGAACTTGCCGAAGGCATATGAACTACTATGCTCGGAACAAAGGAGTTTGTGAGTTTTTACGGAACGTAGATGCACCACGCAGACCTCTTGGCTTTCGCTTCTGCCCCAACAGACCAAGAGGCTTCGCAAACTCCTTTGATTTCAGCATATCGTTATTGCCGTTGCAATCGGCGCAGTGCCTTCTCATAAGCAAGCATTACATCGCTGATTGGAACGTTGAGGGCTTCGCAGAGTGTGGCGATGGTATTCAGGCAGGGTTCTTTCAGGCCACGCTCAAGATTGGAGATGAAGATGGGACTTATTCCAATTCATTGTATTGTCCCTGCATTACAGTAGGCTCGGAATCCTTGTTCATAGCCCCGAACGGGGCGGTACTCTTCCAGCCCAACGGCGTAAGCCTTGGGAATACCCATCATGCGTGTGATTCCCAGCCCCGAAGGGGCGGCAGAATCCGTCGTGTGAGCCATCTTCCGCCCCTTCGGGGCTAGGGGAAATAGGGATGGGTGTGAGTCACCCAGGGCTTACGCCGCTGGGCTACGGGACTTCCGCCCCGTTCGGGGCTGCCGTACCAAAGGCCGATTGACGACATAGAGTAGTTGCATGTTTGTGGTGGTAGCTAACAAAACGCCGATTCCCTGTGTTAGCAGTAGAAAGGCTGAACATTCAACAGCACTCTATGGAGGAGCAAACCATGACACCGAAACCCAACACACTGGCCACATTCCTGCTGCTAACAACAGCAGTGCTGCTGCTTGCCCACACCGGAAGCCATGCCCAAGACCGCATTGACCCACGCCACCCATCCTTTGCCTATATGCAGGAATGGGGAAGCATGGATGGGGCTACATTAACCTGCTTGCCCGGTTGGGTAGGTGAAACCGGAGAACTGTTTGGGATGCAGATCATTCCAACCGGTGATCTGAACAACGACGGACTGGCCGAGTACATTATCGAGCGAACCCGTTGTGACACAGCGTTTGGTTCAGACAAGACAACTCGTGGAAATGAGTTGCTGTTGTTCTACGGTAAGAAGAACGAACTTCCCACTCCTGCTGATGGCCTCCGCATTGGACCAACAGAAATCGGTTCTAACTCCCAATTCATCGCTGCTGGTGACTTTGATGCTGACGGATATTATGACATCGCCTGTCGCTATGATCTTATCGAGGACACCAGCTACGGTAATCCCGATCTGCTCTATACACTCTCCCAAGTCGTCATCTTCTGGAATGATCGAACTGGACACTTCTCCCTGACAGATACCACACGACTCGCTTGCGATGGACCTGTCTGGTTAGGAGGAAGGCAAGCCATTGCTGCGGATTTCACCAACGATGGCATCACCGATCTCCTTGTGCAAACCTCAGCCAAGCAATGGAACTATGGAACGTTCCTTCCAGCACCACGGCTCTACTTGTTTACGGGCCAAGCGGGGCGACGCTGGGGGCGTTCCGGTGAATCTCGGTCTCCGGTGTTTCGATGGTGGAATCCACCTGCATTCAAATCCATGCAGTATCGTGATCATGACTGTTCCGGTGAAAACGACTTGATCTTCTATGATGGTAATGGCAACATCTTCGGCAACAACATCATAGATGTCTTTGTCGCCTATCAACGCTTGGAGACTCCGTGGATTGATACCACCGAGATTCAGTCCATCAATGTTCGATCCTCCGGCAGCGAGTTCGCTCTGTTCAGTGATGTCACGGGCGATCATGTCCTTGATCTGGTCACGATTGGTGGTGACTTTGCAGGTGAACGCATCAGCGTCTTTGCTGGCAAGCCGGGACAACGATTATTGG
>JADZEY010000080.1 GCA_020850315.1 Armatimonadota bacterium
CAAATCGTTCAAAAACTCTAAAAATTTTGCAGAAACAAGCGAATCATAAGGATTTCCTCCGGTGAAAACTCTATTTGCATGGCCATCGGTTCTTTGCCAATCTTTCCGTATTCCTAAGGTTGTCCGCAGTAAACGGGAAACCCCCTCAAGACTATATTCTACCTGATATTGCTCTTGTATCCATCGCCGCACCGCCTCCAAGGTGCGCAGATTACCCACCTCGAACTCTTTTTTTAGAGCGTCAACTTCATGTTGGCCAAGCCGTTGCGGCCTGCCACGTTTTCCATTTCCTGCAATAAATCCCTCAAATCCTTGGTTTAGATAGGTTTTCCACCAACGCCGAACCGTTCGTTCAGAGCAATCTACTTGTTGGGCAATTGCTTCTATTGTTAGCTCTGGTTGTTGTTTTATCAAACGTAGTACCCTGATTTTTTGCGCGTCTGGTTCGCCCATACGCCGTTCTTGCCAGAGTAACATCTCAAGGCTTTCGACTACGGTACGGATATGCTTTTTTGCCATGGCCTATAGGAAAGGGTTGCACATAACGACGCGGACAAAAATAATTAGCTTTTCAAAAAAAACCGACCTATTCAAGGGAGTTTTCTTCCAACAACAACGCCCCAATCCACCGGGACATCACCCGTGGGATTGAGGCGTTGGTTGCATCTGTTTGCCGATCTACCCTACCGCGCAAGGATCATCCAGCCCGAGGCCTGGTACTCGCCTGATTCCAAGCTATAACGGTAGGGACCGCTCGGTAGCGATTCACCATCAGCGCATATCCAGCAGTACTCCACTCAATCATTCGCAAGTTGATCCCACACACAGAGTCTATCAGTTGGCAAATCGTTCGGGACATCACCCGTGGGATTGAGGCGTTGGTTGGGAAGCTGCGCTAACTCCGCTTTACGGCAGAACGATCACTGGCAGCGTAGTAACTCCATCTTGCGTCAAGACTCTGACAAAGGCTGTTCCGGTTGGAAGTTGCTCGGTTAGGAGCGGTAACTGGTGTGTTCCTTCTGCCAAGCGGGTTTCGGTGATTGGAATTGCAAGTTGCCGACCAAGCGCGTCCAGCAGCTGCACCGTTACTGGCGTGGCTGCTGGCAGCGATAACTGCAACACGGCCCCGTTCGGTGTTGGGTTGGGAACCACAGTGATTGTGGCCATTGAGGTGGTGGATTGGTGTATCCCCAACCCGCTGGTTAAGTAGTCATCAGGCTTGCGGGGAACCAGTTTGTAATTGCTGTCGGCGTAGATCATCACCCCGGTAATCGCCAAAAAATGATTTCCCTGGGCAATTTTCTTCTCCCCTGCTGTTGGGGTTCGGGTAGTGTACCCGGCGTTGCTGTTGTCGGTCTCGATGCGGGTCCATGCGGCTTGGTTCTCTTTTTCAAAAGCGTCGGCAATCATGTACTCGCCGGTGTTGGTGGGGTTGGTAGTGTCGGCAGTAACCACCACATCTTGGTATTGCACCAGCATACTTTCCCACCGTTCGGCATCACGGTTTCCGCCATCGCCTCCTATGTTGCCGATCTGTGCAGTGGAGCGGTTTACTGGGCTGGGGATTGGGCCGCTGGCTTGCTTATCCACCACTGTAGCGTTCTGGAGTACCGTCATGCCGAAATGTTCTTGCACCATCCCCCGCACCAATGCACGTTCACCACGCTTCAGCGCGGCAAGCCCTGGGATTATCTGGCCGTTGTCGTCTTTCACACGCACGCTGATGCCCCCCCAAGCCCCGCCGCTCTCCTGAATCACCACCATCGGATCCGATCCACCGGGCGCGTTGGGGTCGCCGGGCAGATCGCTGGTATCGGCAACAACAGATCCGCCAACTTCAACCTGGAAGCCAACAACACCGCTGACCCCGCTCTGATTTGGCGTAAACTGAACATCATAAATGGCCACGCGGTTATCAATCACCACGTAGAAATATTTGAACAACGCAGTGTCACTGGGGCTGATCTGTCCATTCCCTTTTTCGTCGGCAATGGTGGCCCAGTAGGTGACGATGGACTCAGCTTTCTGCGCCGGAATCGCCGCCGTGAACGTGGTGTCGTTGGCCTGTGTAGCATCCACACAGGTGGCGGCTGAACCATCAACGCTAAAACAGATTGTTGCGCTGGCTGTGTCCAGTGGGTTTGTGCCAGGGCGGGCAATCACCGTTACTGTCACCGCCTCGGAAGATTTTGGGAAGGGCATCGGGCGGCGGACGGAGGAAATCGTTGGAAGGTCTTGGGCCTGTGCTGCTCCGCTGGTTATTGCCAAGCCCAGCAGCAGCGTGGTAGCAAGTCGGTTCATCATGGTGTGGATTAATTATCAAGGATTGCTGCATTAGCAGTGTGATTCGCTATTCGGTTCCCCGCAACACAACGCACGTATCCACCGCCACAAGCAGCGGTTCGGCAACGGGCGAAATGGTGATGCGGGATGATATATCGGCAAGGTTAGCCACCGGAACAAAGGCTGCAAACTGGCCGTCGTGATCGTAGGTGAACAGTCCTGTGCGCCCTTCCCGGCGCGAGACCACGTACAGGTAACTTCCGCTGACAGCCGCCGCTGATGTCAATTCCGACTCGAAAAATTTTTCCCATCGCCGACTTCCCGCACCATCGAACGACACCAACATCCCGCCAGTGAACTCTGCCGTTGTTCCGGTTCCGGTGATGTAGCTATTGCCAAGCTGGTCGCCACTGATTCCGCGCGGCATCAGCGGCAGCGGTTGCTGCCACCGTGCGCTCCCGTCGGCCACGGCAACCAGAAAGGGCTGGCGGGTTCCATCGCCGGTGCGGCGGGCAACGCCAACGATTGCTGCCGAACCAACCACCGCCGGCCCGGCCAGCACACGGAACCCAACCAACGGCACTGCCGAACGCCGCGCCCCAGTGGCCGGATCCAGCATCAACACAGTGTCGGAAATTGCATAATCGTTATGGCTGATGGCAGCAATCAACACGCCGTTTGCGTGGCAGATCTGCGGCGCGATCCCTGCCCCAAGCTGGATGCTCCACCGCTGGCGGCCATCGCTGGAATAGCAGGTAAGGATTCCGGCTGTTGTGCCAACGATTACTCCATCGGCCATTCCCAACGGCTGGCCGTAGCCAACGATTGCGTTGGTATCGGCCGGGCGCAAACTTTTACTCCATTGCCCAACTCCATCCGGCCCCACCGCGTGCAATGTGCCGCGTGTGGTGATTGCATACAGCATCCCGGCGGAGTCGGCAGCAATTGCCGGGTAGGCTCGCTCGCCATTGGGAAAATGAAACTGATAGAGTGCCGTATCCCCCTCAACAATCGCCAACGCCCCACGGTCGGTCAGCAGCGCGTAGCGGAAACGGCCGAGATAGAGCGGCGGGGTTAGCAACCCTCCCCGAACGCCGCGAAGCAATGTCCACCGAAATTTTTCGGCGGGCGCGCCGTTGCCAAACCGTGCGTAGTTGTTGTCGCGCCGGGCATCGGCAATCGCGCCGCCGGACATATTTGCGGGGGATGCTTGATCGCTGCTGTGGCCCCGGCCGCCACAGGCGGCAAGCAGTGATAGCAACCAGGACAGAAGCCAGAGATGTTGTTGCGAGTATTGCATGGGAAGAATCAGAGGTTCGGCCAATATACTCCGGCACAACTGAACTGGCTTTGGGGGAATGCGTAGTTCGGGATAATTCCTTCCAAAGAAATCTTCTTCCCCCCTATTGCCTTAACCAAAGAAAGGGTGTAGATTGCCGGTGTTCAAACGATGACCCGCAAGAACGCGCTGCTACGCGGGCATCTATCATCATCAACCAATAATCAGCAAACTGGCATGGAAGGATTGACTCCACGGCAAACATCAGTCCTGAAATTCATCGAGAATTTCATGCGAAAGCAGATGCAGCCCCCAACCGAACGGGAGATAGCCCACCATTTCCGCATTCACCAAAGCGCGGTCCGCAAACACCTTGCAGCCCTTGAAAATAAAGGGAAGTTGATGCTTCGCCGCGATGGCCGCAGCCGTGGCATCCGGCTTAGCGATGTTTCGCCAACCGTCCCAATCCCGATTGTTGGAACCGTTGCCGCCGGCCAACCATTGCTTGCCACCGAAAACATCGATGGCACAATGATGCTGGACACCAGTTTTGTTGGCTCGGAAGAAGCATTTCTGCTTCGTGTTCAGGGGGATTCGATGATTGAGGCGGGGATCATGGAAGGTGATCTTCTGCTGGTACGCCGCGCCGACTCAGTCCGCAATGGTGAGATTGTGGTGGCACGCATCGGTGAGGAAGCAACCGTCAAACGGTTTTACGACATTGCTGGGAAAATCGTGCTGGAGCCAGCCAACAAAAACTATCGCCCAATCCCGGTCGAGGACAAAGAAAATTTCCACCTTGAAGGGCGCGTGGTGGCATTGATTCGGAACATGGACACCTTCCGGATGATGCACCGGGGGGCAGGCTACTGATATGTGCGGACGCTACAGCCTTACCCAAGATATTGCCGAGTTTCTTCGGACGCTTGGCTTAAGCGTCCCGCCGGAACTTGCGCATCCACGCCAGTACAACATCGCCCCAAGCCAGCCTGTGCTTGGCGTGGTTGCCGATCCCACACCGCGTCTGGTGGTGATGGAATGGGGATTTGTTCCGTCGTGGGCAAAACCGGAAAGCGACACCAAAGCAGTAATCAACGCACGCGGCGAGACGGTAGCGGAAAAGCCTTTTTTCCGGGGGGCGTTCCGCAGCTCCCGTTGTGCACTGCTGGCCGATGGTTTCTACGAATGGAAGCGTGAAGGGGCGCAGAAGCAGCCCTACCGCATCACCCTATCTGGCGGCAACATTTTTGCAATGGCCGGACTCTGGAGTACCCGCATGGTTTCCGACGGAAGCGAGCAGATCACCTGTGCGGTTGTCACCACCGGCCCCAACCAACTGATGCGCCCAATCCACGACCGAATGCCGGTTATCCTGAACCCCACCGATCTATCACTCTGGCTTGACCCCAAAGCCCGCTCGCAGGATTTGCTGCAAACAATCGCCCCCTACCCCGCCGAAGCCATGGCTGCTTACCCGGTCAGCACAGCAATCAACAATCCAAGAAACGATTTTGCGGGGGTGATGGAGGGGGTGTAAAAAATCAATTTCCAAGTCCATTTTTTCATACAATCAACACATGAGGTAGTTCAGAAATGACAGCGACAATTTCCAACGGCATCCTGCACGAAGTGCCAAGTGATATGCAAAAAGCATTGTCATTCAATGCCGACATACTTGCGAAATGGAATAACCTTACGCCTATTCAACGCAATGAATGGATCTGCTGGGTTACTATCGTCAAAAAAAGCGAAACGAGAGCCGAGCATATTGACCGCCTGGTTGAAGGATTAAAAGAAGGGAAACGCCAACCCTGCTGCTGGCCTGGATGCCCGCATCGGAGACCGAATGCCAAAAAACACTTTAAAAATCTGACCTGTGAAAACAACGCCTGAACACGATGAGCGGATTGCAAAAATGATTTTTGCATCGGTATATCCACACTACGTCGCAAAAGTGGAAAATAAAGGAAGAACAAAAGAAGAATTGCATCAGGTGATAGAATGGCTGACCGGATTCGACGACAAAAAATTAGCAGAACTGATTGATGAAAAAGTGACCTTTGAGGCCTTCTTTAGCAAAGCAAGGTTGCACCCGAACTCATATCTGATAACTGGAGTAATTTGCGGCTACCGGATAGAAGAAATTGCGAACCCTGTAACAAAGCAGGCAAGATATTTAGATAAACTGGTGGACGAATTAGCGAAAGGACGAAAAATGGGAAAAATCCTACGAATTATCTAAACCATGCGCGCCATCTACTTCTTTCTTGTTCTCACTCTTATCACATTCGGCGCCTGCACAAATCCTAATCCAACGCCAAAAGTGGAATCATCCAACATTGAGAAACGGGCGGAACCGGAACTTCACTACACCCTTGTTGGCAACGGTGGGGTGACGTTGGTGTTTGTGCATGGGTGGTGCATCAATGGTGAGTATTGGGCGCAGCAAGTAGCACGATTCAAACCGCACTATCGGGTGTTGACGCTGGACCTTGCGGGGCATGGGAAATCGCCCCGAACGCATGATACCATCACCATTGCCAACTACGCCGATGATGTTGTCCGATTGCTGAACAAACTCCAGCTTGACAGCATCATTCTGATTGGCCACTCGATGTCGGGGAATATCAATTTGCGGGTGTATCAGCAGGTGGCCGATAAAGTAATTGGGTTTATTGGCGTGGATAATTTGCAAGTGGTGGGGCATCAGCCATCCGAACAGGAGGCGAAGCCGTTTACCGAACTCATGGGTGAGTTGCGAAAAGATTACAAGGGGGTTGTCGGCAAATTTGCGGAAGGCTATTTGTTCCACCCTGCCACTGATTCGGCGGTGAAGCAACGTGTGATCGCAGATTTTGTGAATGCCGATCCAGCCGTTGCGATCCCCACGCTTGAGAGCCTTTCCAAGGAGTACAGCTACGAGCGTGAAATGCTTCCGAAGCTGAACGTTCCATTACTGCTAATTGCCACCGAAAAAAGCATCCAAGATGAATCTTCGCTGAAGCAATACTGCCCGAACGGCTACAAATACTGGTTGATAAAAAACAGTGGACACTACCCAATGATCGAGCAACCGGAAGAATTTAATCGCTTGTTGGATGAGGCAATCGAGTATGCCCAAAAGACGAAATTTTAACTCACTTTTGCGGGAATAGCAATAGACCTCGATGATTGAGTTTTTCGCAAACCCCTTTTATTCGATTATTCGAGTGTACTGTAGAATCTTCAGCATAAAAAAAACGAAGCCGAACCATGAAAGAGATGCAATTCTCAGTTGATATCCATGCCACCAAAGCAAGAGTTTGGGATACGCTATGGCAAGACGAAACATTGCGCGAATGGGCAAATATTATTGACCCAGGAACATATATGGTTGGGGATTTAAAAGAAGGGAGTGAAATACAGTTTATCTCTTCTGAAAACGGGTACGGGGTAACAAGTTTGGTTGAAAAACTCACTGTAAACGAATTTTTGCGGCTCAGACATCGTGCAGATACGCAGGAGAAAGGAGAACGGGAGCGGGAAAATGAGTGGACTGGTGGCGCAGAAGTGTACTCATTATTTGAGGAAGGGGGCATCACGACGCTGACCGTTGCATTTAATGTTCCACCAAATCTGGAAGAATACTTTACGATCAACTTTCCCAAAGCACTGGAACAGGTTAAAATCTTGGCCGAAAGGAGCAAATGACAATTGGAACTACCCACAACCAAAAACAGAACAACAAGGGGCCCCAAAAACGGTGCCCCTTGTTCTGTCATAAGACTTTTTTTGCGCGATACTACTTCACCACTTGCAGTGCCTTCGATTGCACAAAATCCCCGCTGGTTAAGCGGTAAAAATACGTTCCGCTGGAAAGGTCGGCGGTGTCGAATGTGGCGGTGTGGTCGCCAGCGGTGTGGTTTCCATTGGCCATTGTTTTCACCACCGTTCCGTTGGCATCGTACAGCTGCAGCGTGGCTTGGCCAGCTTCCGGCAGCGTGAAGTTTACCGTCACCGTGCCGCTTGCTGGGTTCGGCATTGCATCGTGCAGCATATAGCCCCCGGCTTCGGCTGGCGTTGCTGATTTTGCCACCACTGCGGGCGCATCCTGGCTCGGTTTCACTTCTTCCATCTTCTTCACCCTTGCTTGGAAATAGCGGGGACCAATCACAATCACTTTTTGGTCAACGTTTGCCACCATCGAGTCCCCTTTCATGCAGATGACCCGAAGGTTTTTCTCGCCAGCGTTCATCATCGTCAGCGGGCCGTTGAACAGGGTGATGGTGCGGTGGGTTCCATCTTGGTCGCTTTCGTTGATAACCAGCGTGGTGTCGCGGTTGCCAAGCTCGAACACCCGCACCACGCGCTCTCCATTTTTCTCCTCAACAATGCTCACCGAATCGCCACTCAGCATCACCATCTGTGGGCTGTGGAAGGCTTTGAACAATATGTCGGCATCGGGGGGTAGCGGTGGGATGGGTGCATCGGGAGGCATTGGCGCAGCCGGTGCAACTGGAGTACAAGCAGCCACAACACGCGTTGCGCCATTGGGGTCAACCACCCGGAGCAACTGGCGCATACGATCTGCCATGGCCGAATCGTATTTCACAGCGGGCGCAATGCGCCGCACACTCACTTTGCAGCTTGGTTTGCAGGCTTCCATTTTGGCAACTTCACCCCGTGCCGCATCCATCAGCACCCGCGCCGAATCGAGCGAGCGGCGGACGATGCGAATCTCCTTCCGAACGTTTCCTGATTCTGTGGAGGTCTGCTCCAGCACTTTCTTCAGCTCACCATCGCGCGCTTTCAGTTCTTGCATCAGCTGCTCAATCTGGGCATCTAAATCTTCTGATCCCCCTTCCAACCTGATATTTTCGGCATCCTGCAAATCAAGGATTTGGAATTGTGCGGGATTGCTAACCACTACTTGCCCCTTCCCCCCCTCGCCGCCGCGAATGTCAACTGTCGTCACCTGGCTCCCCTCGTCTCTGCCAATATCGAATGTTGTGACTTGGCTCTCGTCATCCCTGCCAATATCGAAGGTCATAATCTGGGGTACAGCTTCGCTTGGGATGCTTTCGGCTTCATCTCTGCTAATGTCGAAAGTCATAATCTGGGGTGCGGATTCATCGCTGTTGAACTGAAGAACATCCAGATCATCGGCGTTCATCAAAACGTCTTGGATCATGGCTGTGCTGTCGGTAGTCCATTCCACGCCGGCGGCATTTGGGTTCACCATCCGGCGCAACCGAACAACGTGTTTCCCGCCATCGTCGGCCTTAATCAGCACATCTTCCATCAAGACGCTATCGCTTACCACAACCGAAGCGGGGGTGGTGCTGGGGTTGGCGCGCAGGACAAAACGCTGCACCTGTTTTTGTTGAACACCATCGCTGTTAGTGCTGTTCTGTTCAATTTTGAAATGGCGTGCGCCGGTGGCCGAATCGTACCAGATAGTCTTTGTGGTTTCTGGCGACGGCGTGGTTTTGGTGGGTTCAGTGGTCTGCGCCAGTAGCGGGATTGCTCCGGTTAGCAGAGCAGCACTGAGTAGAAGCGTTCTCTTTCTCATCGCTTGCCTCCTTCCTGTCGTTGATTTGGTCTCTGGTTGGTTTTCTGCAAAGGTACGGAACGATTAGCAGGTTTCCAGCTGACGTTCGTTCGGTTGTCCGGTGCAGCAAAACGCTGGCTCCCTTTCCGGTCATTTGCGGGTTGTGACGGGAAGGGGGTAGGGATGTTCCCACCCTATTTTTTCAGCCAAGATGGTTTGTACAGAAGGTGGTATGTTGCTGCGCGTAGGATGTTTTTGGGGGAAGGAACATCCCACCAGCTTCCCCGTCACAACCCCCTGAGCAGCGTTTCCAGCCTTGCGTTTTTTTTACTTGCCCATGGGTAGCATCATTACTGGCAGTACACTTCTTTCGGCAGAGGTTGATAACCTCCGTACCGAGCCACGGGTTGCGCAAAGCAACGCGCCCGAGGCGAACGGGCGCGTCCACATGGGCATTTTGGATGATGCAACCTTGCTTGACCAAGCAATCAACGGGCGGCTGACTGCGTTCGATGAATTGGTTAACCGCTACCGGGGCAAGGTGATGCGGCTGGTTGGCTCGATTATCGGGCATGGAAGCGAGGTGGAGGATCTGGTGCAGGAGATTTTCATCAAGGTCTATCTCTCGCTCCCGAAATTCCGCCGCGACGCATCATTCTCAACGTACCTCTACACCGTCGCCGTCAACCGTTGCCGCGACGAATTGCGGAAGATGAAGCTCCGCCGATTCTTCTCCTTTGATGATTGGTTTGCTTCCAATCCGGCCGAGCATCCATCGCAAGAAAGCTGCGACCAGCTGGAGCCAAGCGAGCGCCGTACAGCAGTCCGTTCGGCAATGAAACGGCTTCCGCCACAAACCCGAATGTTGCTGTATTTGCGGGAAGTAGAAGAGGTTAGCTACAAGGAGTTAGCCGAGATTTTCGAGGTGGAGATGGGGACTATCAAATCCCGGATTGCCCGCGCCCGCGACCGATTACGGGAAGAGATGATGCCATATATCCGAGGCGAAGAATAACGAACCGACAACTGATTCCTGACGACCGATTTCCGACATGACGTATAGACTTTCCGATACTGAACGAACTTTACTATCCGGCTACTTGGATGGCGAGATCAGCAGTGCCGAGCGGCAGACTGCCGAAGGATTGCTTGCCCGCTCGAAGGATGCACAAACATATCTGAACGATCTTCAGAGCCTGCGCAACGTGACTCACGAAGCATTCCCCCTGCCGATGGTTGGTGCTGGGATTGCCGGCGTAGCATTCTCCGCAAAACTTACCGGAAGCAGCATAGCAAGCGCAGCCGGAAAAACCGCAGTGGTAAAAGGGTTGTTCGCTGGTTCGTGGGGGGTAGCAAGCATTGCAACCGCAGCGGCAAGCATTGGGGTGGTGATGGCATTGAATTTTGGTGGAGGGCGCATTGACAACTCAGGCGATAATCTTCGCCCAATGGCTTCTGCCCAGCCGGTATCCGCCCCCCCCGCAGCATCCGCCGCCAACGACACCGCAAGCCTTGTTGTCCCTTCGATGACCCCCGATGAACTTGTCGGATTTGCCGTGGGGGGGACTTTGCCAGTTGACCAGCATCGGAGCCGCTACCTGACGGTGCAGACCGAAGGGAAAGATTCATTCCGGTTGGAATTGCACAGAGGGAAGCCGAACGATATGGCCACCCAATTCCAACAAGTAAGCCTTGCGGAAACGCCCCAGCTTGACACGGTAGAACAAGCGATCCGCCGCTCGGTGAAGGCACTTCCCAATGGGCTTATCGGCTTGCGCAACGACATCTGGAACAACCGCCAACGATTAGTCAATCTGCTTCGCGAGCGGAACCTTCGTCCAGACCTTGATTCCCGGCTTGCCGTTGAACACCGCCGTTTGGCCGAGTTCCGCGCAGCACGTGCGGCGCAGGTTGCACAATTCCAGCAGCAGGTCCAAGCGGTTCAGGTACACATGGCTCATCAGGGATGGGGTGAGCTTGTTGGTATCAATGGCGCGATTGGTTCATCAATTCCCCTCCCCTCTCAGCAAGCATGGGGCGTTTGGGAGTCAACCACCTTCCCGGTGATCATCCAACCCAATGCCTTCCCGCAAGCCAGCGAAGCCGTTGCCATAACAATGCAATGCCAGAACAACCCAATGCTGGTGCAAGCGAACAATGTTGTGGTTGACCTGTTCAGTTCGCCAGCCTTCCAGGAACTGGAGGGTGAGCTTCCGGCAGAGTTGCTGGCACTGCCACGGAGTAACACGGAGTCAGCCGGGATGATTCTGCTGCCAGCGGAAGCTCTGCCAACGGAAGCATTCCCGATTCATTCGGCAATGCCAGCACGCACAGTAAAGTTGCGCGCCAGCGATAGGCATAGAGTAGCCCCTGCGGAGAATCCAAACAATCAGCAGCCCCCAATGCAACTCGAGGACGAGCAAACGGACGGCCAAGAAGTGGTGATTATCCGCACACAAGAGATTTTGGAACACGCCCGCCAGCAGCTTCAGCGTGCCGATAGCCTGCTGCGGCAATTGCAGCAACAGCAAGGAAATCAGCCGGAGGATAGCGAGCAGCCATAGCAATTATAGCTATGTCACAACAGCCCAAAAGGAGCGGCTTCGTTCCTTTTGGGCTGTGTTATTATTCCTTCCCCCACCATCTACCGATACGCCATTTCAGCAAGAAGTCGTTCGGCTTCGGCACTTCTATTTAGCAACACCAGCACCTTGGCCAAGTGTTCTACCAATTCTTCATCTTGCGGTAACACCTCACTTCCACATTGTAGAATTTTTTCTGCATGGTCGTAATCTCCTTCTTCTACAAGCAACCGGGCTACGGTAAGAACTAATTGGCGTAATGAATTTTCAAAATCTTCTCGTGCAATTTCAAAAAACGGTTCATACTGCGTTGGATAGGGGACTTTTGTCCCAATACTTACCAAGACATCCTTTGTGCTATCGTAGGCTTGGAACACTCGACCTTCAGCAAGCTGCTTCATAGCTTGCTGCAACTTCTGTTGCACTTGAAGTATATCCACTTGCACAAGGTCCATATTTAATCGTGGCTGTCCAGAGCGTCGTAGAATGGAATTTTTACCTATCATTCCCTTTAGCCGCGACACTGCGTTTCTTGTCATGTGCTGGGCATATGATAAATCGCCTTTCACGCCAGAAGCCAGTTCATAAAACTCCTCTGGAGATGGCGGGCGGCGCATTGCTTGTACAGCAACCAATAATGCAAGCAACGTACAATTACGAGTGCCACGCAATGGGGCAGGTTCCTCATTTGGTTTTTTCACCGTAATATCACCCAGCACTGTCACCCGAATAACCTCAGGGTTGCCAGCGTCCGGCATAACAACAAAATTTTCTTCACTTGGAGGTTGATGCAACTGACTCAGAATGGCTGGCGCAATGATTCCCTGATAACTGTTTAAGAATGGGATAATAAACGATACCAATCCCCTTTCTTTTATCCATTGCAATGTAGAATTGCAACTACTAAGATTATTTTCATATAATGAATTTATCAATGCAGACTCATATTGCTGAGTCACAATAGTCAATAACAAATTAGTAGCACGAAGAATCAGTATATCATGAACACGCAAAACGGGTTTGCTATATATTTTATTGAATTGCTTCACTATAACGTCATGGCTTGCATTAGCATTAAACAATTCACATAATTGACGGAACGGGCCATCAATGCAGTATTGCAATTCAATCGTTTTGATTTGATCAATTTCACCTTTAGTATGCAACAATAAAACTTGGGCTGCAAGATCTACATTTGCTAATTCAATTTTATTTTGAAGCATATACTCACTCACCCATTCGTACTCACCGATTAAAACACCAAATAAAACCGTATCGCCAGCTAATCGCTGTTGAGCTTTCGGGAAAACATACACTGAAGTTCTGTATGGCTCGGCGGCTTGAGACGCTAATTGGATTGGCGTGCCGAATGCTGTTTCAGCAATTTTAGCCCAATATGACCATTGATTTTGCCCTCTTTGTAGCTGATGGCTTACTAACAATGGCGTAGTTAATTTCAGCAACTTCTGAAAATCACGGAACTGGCCTGTAGAAAATAGAAAAGGCATATAATTTCTGATGAACATTACATTCGCCCATTCTTTATTTATCATAAAATCTTTATATAATTGAATTAATTCTAATCGCTGTTGATATTTTTCTTCATTTTCAAAAAAATTAAAATATTGAGCAGAAAGATGAAGAAGAGCATGTTCTCTGAATTCATCAGAATAGTTTTCATTGAATATCCACTCCATTATTTCATTTTCATTTATTCGTAACAAAGCAAAGTCGCCGACTACTATTAACGTGCTATGAAGCATAGAAGCATATGGGATCATATAGTCCATTGAGAATTTCCATTCTGGAAATTTTTCAACGGTTCTCTTCCATTCATCCCACCAATGCATTGGAATTTCACCTTTTTGCTCGCCTTCAATACACATCATGTAGCAGCAACCATATAGATATTGTGAGGCTTCTTCGGTAGTTGTAGGATTTTTTGTTAGCTCCACATACCGCTGGGCTTCTCCCTGACAATCCTGCAACCCAGACCTCATGTGGGCAAGCATTAACGTAGTAAGGCGCAAATATATCTCGCGGTATTTAATGTTGGCAACCGTCACTGGCGCAACATCCAACAACCATTTCAAAAAATTCAATACCGTAGTCGCGGATTGGATTCCATGGCTAACCCATATATCAGGTGGTCTTTTAACCCAATTATCAAAAGTTTCTGCAATAAGATTGTCAGGAACTTGATCCAAAGCTATCCCATGTAATTGCTCAAAAGGCTGAATTGAATGAATCGGCGTGTTTTTTGCCAACACTTGCATTAATCGTGTAGCATTACCGGCAACTTGTTTTAGCAGATGCCGATGAAGTAGCGTATGCGTAAATCCGTATGCGGTTTGCTCAATTTTTTTTTCTATTTCTAATGAAATGGATGCCACAGGGATCATAATCCCTTTGTGAACCAGACGTTCAATCATTGAACTATAGCTATCTATCATTATTGCAGCCGCTTCTGGAGAAACAATCTCACCTAACGTTGCTAACTGCCGTGCCGATTCTAATTCTTGGTTAGTAAGGTGAGCCGCTAATCCATCCGATAATACCTCAACAAATCGCTCAATGTTCGATTGTAGAATCGGTAACGGGCATAGCACTGTCCATCGCGATCCTCCCATCGTTTCAATACCGATTAGTTTCGATTGAACGGCACCGCGTAATGCCGAACGCAGGGCTAGCGGGTTACCTCCGCTTATTTTGTGAAGAATATGTATGCACTGTTCTTCACCGCGCGAAACGAATAATCGCTCCCATAGCATTCCTACTTCTTCTGTGGTTAGCCCCTTCATCGCAATTTCCGTGGTTAGATAGCGCTCAATCACTCCACGAGCATCAAATACTACCGGGCGCGCTACAAACACCACCCGTAGATATTCTTGTGACATCCCTTCTAATAACCCGACTAACTCCATTATCAACTCGCTTGGTAGCCAGTGGATATCTTCAATAACCAACAGTAGTGGACGCAGTTTTACCAACCGCTGTAATGCAGTAGTGACGCTTCCGATGCTATCCTCCACTTGGCAACTCAGCAACGCGCGAGCATGAAGGTTGGTTCGGATTGCTTTTGCCAACAAATGCGATAACGACAAAGTGCTGCCGGTAAAAAGTTTTATCCGTAGCACAATTCCACCATTGTGCGTGATGTGTGGAATTAATTCATCTATCACTCTACTTTTCCCCATCCCTGCTTCCCCAACTAATAGCACCGTTTGTAATCCTTGTTCGTCGGAAACTTGCCGCCAGAATTGCACTAACGATTCGATCTCCCGACTACGCCCGGTAAAGGGGAGTATTCCATGATTTAAAAAACCGGTTAAGGCTTCCGGAACAACCACACGCTCGGTGGGTAGCAGGTCTTCAAATTGCTTGGACATATCGGTGCAGACTGGATTTTTGTGTTAGCTGAATGCCGTTACTTACAATAGCGAAGTCCGGTTGCATGCGCAACCGGACTCCTTCCCGGCCCTCCGCCTTATGTCCTGTTTCACAAAGCGGAGCAGTCGGCTGACGGGGGCAACGGGTTCTGTTTTACCGGATGATTGTTGCCCGCTGGTATCCCGATCCCCATGCAGCGCGAACCGCTACAATGTAGTTGCCCGCCGGTAACTGGCTTACATCAAGGTTAAAGCGATGTTTGCCGGCTGGCACCTGCCTGAGAACCGCAGCCAATACCTGCTCCATATTGACTGTCAGTAGTTCCACCGCTACCTCCCCTTCTTCCAATTCCCCCGTCTCGACTGTGAGAAGTTTTGTTGCTGGATTTGGATATATACTCAGTTGAATTTTTATCGGGTCGCCGGTTGTTGGCTGTGTTGTTGGCTGTGCAGTTTTGGGAATCGCTTCGTTTTCTGCCTCCTCATCAGCACCAATATCCACTGCTGGGCCATACGGGCGGGCATCGCCGTCAATATCAACTGGTAGCTCGCTTATGATGGTTCCTTTATTGCGTGCTATGGTGTCGGCAGGATGAAGGCGATAAATGCCACTGCTATCCGCATATAACTGCGGCGTACCAAGCCACGAGTTGTGGTCGTTGCCGGTTGATGAACGCCACTGCGCAAGCGTCTTGCTCTCCCCGTTCCAACGGAACCGGTCAATCGTGGCAAAGGTGTTGTAATCCGAAACCACACCACGCGGCCCGGATCCGAGCCAAACACCGTTGGTGTTCATGGCCAGTTGTGCATCGCGAACTCCGGCAAGGATATTGTTCTTCAGCACAACGCCATTAATCTGGTATGGATATGGAACGGATATGCTTTTTTTGGCTTCGGTAAATTTGATCCCGTAATAGTATCCGCGAATCGTGTTCCCAGTGATTGTAAAATTGCTGATAAAATCATGGTCGTGGCCAGCAGCAAGATCAATCGCAGCCCCCAACTGCTTGCTTGGTGTGCCATGATAGGCAAGCACATTGTTCCGCATCACCACATTGCGAACCTCCATGCTATCGCGTGAGGTGGTGGAGTAGGAGCTGATGTCCTCGATTTTCACCATCGGTGTGTACAGGTGGCACACCGCATCGCCGCGATTCATGATGTTGTTTTCGATCGTCACGTTCGTAACGTCGCGGTAGCCGTAGCGGGTGTCGGTTCCCAGATTGATTGCCGTTACGCAGTCGTTGAAAATGTTGCTGCGAATGAGGATATCCTGCCCGTTGTCGCTGATGTTTACCGCTGTCTGAAGCCCACAACCGGGGGTGGCCGGATTGTTGTAGCCGTTACCGTCGCAGTTAAAGACGTTCCCGGTCACTTGGAAATCGCGGAGGTATTTATCCCAGGCCTTTAATCCGGTGGCCTTGATGTTCACGATGTTATCGCGGAAGCGGATGTTGGGCCCATCCACATACCGCATGATGAAACCGCCAACCGAGTCGAACGTGTTCCGTTCAATCAACAAGTTCGGTGTGTACGAAGGCTGGATTGCAATGCTGGCAGAACCAGCGTCGCAGAACCGGCGCAAATTCTTGAAGGTGTTGTTGTGAATCCACCAATCGGAGCAACCGTTCAGCCCCGAACATTTTAGCTTGATGAAAAGCGACGGCGTATCGTGGCCGCAGGTGTCCGGTTCGTAGTTTTGGATGGTTGCCCAAGCGATTTCAACGTAGTCGGGCCGTTGCGGAAACGCGGCTTCGATGGCGATATTCCGCGTCCCTTGTCCATCCAACACAAACTGTTCATCAGCAAGGTTGCCGTCGGCATCGGTGTCCCATGCAATAATTTGATTGCGCCGATCCGGCGCAGGGCCACCAGCCCGAATCACCACTTCTTCGTTGAATGTTCCGGCACAGCGGCAGCTTATCCAGTCGGCGTTGTTCCATTTGTCCACGCACTGCTGAATTGTGCGTAGCGGAGCTTCCGGTGTTCCGGGGTTAGCATCGCTTCCCCATGAGGCTACGTAGTAGTTTTTTGCCCCGTTGAACTCATCTGCGCCAATATCCCACGCCGCACCATTTGGCCGAAGATCACCATCAATATCGGCAGCAAACCCCGCCAGCACCGCGCCACGATCAACCGCACACGCATCGGTGTGCAGCAATCGAAAAACACCCCGCCCATCAATTTCGTAGGAAGGAGAACAGAGTGTTGAATTGGCATCGTTTCCGGCCAGCGTGCGCCATGTGGCAAGGGTGCGCGCGCCTCCCCAAGCAAATTTATCGGACGTGGAGAAGGTGTTGTTGTTGCTTATCCAGTTGGTTGGTGGCGGGCCTATCCATAACCCATTGGTGTTCAAGGTAAACTGTGCATCGCGGATTCCGCTGAAGATGTTGTTCTTCAGCATCACCCCGTTTGTTTGGTTTGGATATGGGGTTGTTCCGTTCAGTGCTTCGTCAACCCGCACCCCCCAAAGAAATCCGTGGATAGTGTTATTCAGAATTGAGATGTTGTTATTGAAGGGGTACGGGTGGCCAGATGTGATGTCCATTGCCGCACCCTGAACCCAGCTTATTGGGTTGGAAGTATTCAGCACCACGTTGTTGCGGAAGGTGAGATCGCGCACGGCAATGGCCGCGCCATTTTTCACCGAAACGCCCCCTTTATCTTTGATGACAATCGGCGCAACATAGCGGTTCGTTACCCGCTGGCTTCGGCGAATAATGTTCCCTTCCACAAGGTGATTGCGGTTGTCACGCTCGCCAGTTTCGGGGGTGGTGCCAATGTAGATGCAGGTGATGCAATCGTTGAACGTGTTGCTCCTGATAATGCCCCCTTGCACGTTATCGCTAAAACTGATGGCGTTTTGCGGACCAGTTGCATTGCTTCCGGAGGCGTTAATTCCGTTGCCATCGCAGTTGAAGGTGTTGCCAGAAATCTCCATTTCATCAATCGTTGCCGACGATGCTGCAATGCCAGTCCCCACAACGCCAACAATGTTGTTGCGGAACCGGATGCCTGCCCCTTGGATATTGGCCATGATAAACCCGCCAATCGAATCGAAGCGGTTCGATTCCACAATCAGATTTGGGGCGTTTGCGGGCTGGATAGCAACCTGCCCCGATGCCACGTTGCAGAACTGAGCAAGCCCTTGGAAGGTGTTGTCGTGAATCAGCCAATCAGCACAACCGTCGGGGCCGTAGCAATTCATGCGGATAAACTGTGCACCGCTGCTGCTGCCACACCCGCCATCGGGCTGGTAGTTGCGGAACTCCACCCAACCGATCTCCACGTTATCGGGCCTTGCTCCAATCGCTACGTCAATGGCGATGTTGCGCGTTGCTTCGCCATCCAGCACAAACGTTTCGTCGCTGCGGATTCCATCACCGTCGGTGTCCCAAGCAATCAACGCATTCCGCTGCAATGGCGTTGGCCCCCCTTTGCGGATCACTACTTCCTCATTGAAGACACCGTTGCAGTGGCAGTTCACTTGGGCCGTATCATTCCACGTGCCGACGCACCGCCCCACCGTGCGGAACGGAAGTTCGGGCGTGCCAGGGTTAGCGTCGTTTCCTTCCGGCGAAACGTAGTAATTGGTTTGCGCCCTGCTTGCGGTTGCTGCAAGCAAGAACACCAGCAGAAAAAATCGGGTACGCATCATTGCCTCAGCGATTTTTTTTAGTGGATAGAAAAGAAGGATAGTGTAGCATTCAAGAAACAATCGGACGCATCAGCTGGCTTGCAAGGGGGGCATCAGTTCAGAAAAAAATAGAGGCTACGGCGTGGGCAGAATGGGGGGCGACCAGCAACGGCCGCCCCCGCAATCAGCGTGGTGTGCTTTGAAGGTACAGAGCAAGTGGTGAAACCGGCGAAGCCGTTTTCGTTAATGGCCGGGAACCATGGATTCACCCCGATGGACTCTGCGATGCCAATCAAGCACAACTCACTTTGCCCGAAGGTCAGGGTTCTCAATCCGTGATTGTGTTCCTTTCCAGTCGGGTTTAGCTTCGATTCGGATTCCACGCAATGTTTTTTTAATCTCCTCCAGCTCCTTCTGCAACGCCTTTACCTGTTTTTCCAATTCTTCCACGCGGCAGCTGTCGCCGCTGGCGGCTGCGGGCAAGTGATTGAATCGGGTGAAGCTTTCAAACAGGATGGAGATTTTTTTTCGACTCCCCCCTTTCTTCCCCTCATCTACCTTGCCCCAATCCACTGGTTCGGCAGCGCGCGCAATCACGTAGCTGGTGTCGAACCGCCCGTCGTCGCGCATAGCATGGCCCGGGGTGGAAGAAGAGATGAGATAATCACCGATGTTGATGTTGCCAGCTTCATCCGTCACCCACATCTCACCATTGCCAACAGCCATCACCAAGAATGGGTTTTCTTTATCCAATTTCCGTGTGGATTCCTGGCGAGCCAAGAATGCGCCAAGGATGCGGGAGTCATTCGGACGATGGGAAAGAGCAACGCCGTACAGTATCTCAGCGTTCGGATTATCGCGCAGATATTGATTGTTGCCGGTGAGCGTGGCAAGCATTCCTTGCTGTGCATCGGATTCGTTTTCGGGAAGAGCGTAGTGGGAACCAGTAAATGCGTTGTAGGAAACAGTGGTTCCAGCAACGGAGATCGTCCCTTCTTCTGCTCCATCTTGGCGGATGCTGAGGATTGTTCCGTCGTTGGTGGTACGGTTCAGTTCGGCAACGGTCGCGCTCGGGACCTCAACGTCCAAGCGTGCGCTTGGTGCGGTTGTGCCAATTCCCACATCGCCATCACCTTCAATCCGAAGGCGTTCGGCAATATCATTGGCGGCGTTCACCGTGGCGAACGTCATCGCACTGGTTCGGCTTGCGTCGGTGGCGGTAGTCCAGATGCTGGCAATTCGTCCGGCATCGCGGTTTGTGGTGCTGCTGGATTCAAGCTGAAATTGAATGCTTGAACCGAACCCTGCCGCCGGTGTTCCGGTTGAGGCATGCTCGATCCGAAGCACGTTATCAATGGCGTTTGTGGTGCTGTTCTCAAGCACGATGTCCTGCCGTGCAGCCGGTGTTTCGGTGCCGACGCCAACATCGCCATCCCCTTCCACTACAAAAGGGACTGTTCCGCCGTAGTAGAAGGCGCGGCGTGTTCCGGCCACCGACGTGGGGATGTTATCCACCTGAATGCCAGTGTAGTTTTGCACCGAACCAGAGCCAGTAATCAGCGGTTGCTGGCTTTGCACGCCGATAAACGTTCCGATGTTGCCGGAGCTTTCAATGGTTGGCCCGGTCAGCAGCCCGCGCCCGGTTGTCACGGTTCCCCCCGAAGAACTGGTGACGATGGAATAAACTCCATTTGTCGAGTTCATCGTCCCTGTTCCCGACATCACTGTTTGGCCATACAGGGCACTGGTTAATGCCGAGGTGCCGGAGGAAGTATGGTTCACATTCGACTGCAATCCACGTAGTTCGCCAACCGTTGAAGAATTGGCGTTTGCCAACCGGATAAATCGGCTTATCGCGATTCCATTCGCCATGTTCGAGGTGCCAGAAACCACTGTACTATCAAACGCCATTACTGCGTGGTAGCCAGCACTGGTTGCCCCCGATGGAGTAATCTGCTGAGAAGTTTTTACGCCGATAGAGGGTGTCCAATTTGCGATGGTTTGCGTTGGGCTGGTAATATCGGGGGTGGCGATCTCGATATGTGATACCGGTGCCGAAGTGCCGATGCCGACATCCCCGCTTCCTTCAATCACCACCGGGCGATTTTTGTTGATGCCGTCGTAAAAAAACGCACGGCGGTTGCCGGCGATGACATCGGGATCAATATCCTCGATATGCACGCCGGTGTAATCCACCACCGTTCCGGTGCTGGTAAGGAACGGCTGAATCGCACGCATCCCAACAAAGCTGGTGATGTTCCCTGAGCCATTGATGAAAGGGCGTGCAGCCAATCCGGTAGCGTTCGTGATTACCCCTGTGCCGCTGTTGGTGATAATAGCGGTGTAGCCGATACCGTTGGTTAGTGTGCCGGGACTGTTCAGGCCAGGGTTGGAGTAAAAGCCGACGGCTTCGGTCATGGTTCCCGACCCAGCATGCACCGCGTTCCCTTGCAATGCCCGAAGCGTGGCAACACTGCTATTGTTGAAGTTGCGCATGTTGGAGTAGTGCCCAATCAGCGTTGCAGAAGCAAGGTTGCTGGTTCCGGTTATTGCAATGCTATCCAACACTGCCACGGCATGATACCCAGCTCCCGTTGCCCCCGATGGATTGATTACCTGCGACAGCTTAAATCCAATGGATGGTGTCCACTCCGTTGTTGTTTGGGTGGAATTGGTAATGGCTGGCGCAACAACTTCAAAGTGCGGAACTGGCGTTGCTGTGCCGATTCCCACTTTCCCACTGGTGAACAATCCTGCGTAGTTGGATACCCCACCCGAAGCCTCAACGCTCAACCCCGTTGATGTCCCCGTCCCGTTGGCGGTGGCGCGAACG
>JADZEY010000081.1 GCA_020850315.1 Armatimonadota bacterium
GCGGACAACCTTAGGAATACGGAAAGATTGGCAAAGAACCGATGGCCATGCAAATAGAGTTTTCACCGGAGGAAATCCTTATGATTCGCTTGTTTCTGCAAAATTTTTAGAGTTTTTGAACGATTTGCCAACAACCCCAGATGTTGTACAGTGGATAACTGCATTCCGAGATGGGCTTCAGAAATTGCTTCATGATGTGGATAGAGTAACAGTGGTGGTTGATGTTGCTTGTAATCTGCTGGACCCAGGCAAGTTGGATAAACGTCAGTCGGTTGCACAATTCGTTCAAGCTGGCGATAAGAATCCCAATTCTCTTGCTATTACCTCGCGTACTACTGAACAGTCTCCTGCTCAACGCATTGTGGATACCTTGGCAAGCAAGGGATTTACAACCAAAACATACCATACTCCTGCTTGCTTTGAGTATTATTATCATCAACGAGAGTATATCGGGGTGATCTTACTATGGCGCGAAATGGGGCGATCCCCTGTTTCCCGCTACACGATTGAGTTCCTTCATCGCCAAGAGCCATTTATTAGCTTCCTGTTTTCCGATCTTGTTGCCCGATATCAACTATCGAAGCCACAAGGATCTGTGCTTAATGAGGCTATGGCCGCACTGAACCGCGATGCTGAACTTACAGAACAAGAGCAGAAAGTGGTGATTTTGCAACTGCTTGGGCATTCCTATCAACAAATGGCAGATCGCTTACTTATCTCTATTGAGACTGTTCGCAAGCATGCCTCTACCATCTACCGGAAAACCAATACTGGCAGCGCACAAGAGCTATTCGCAAAGTACTTCACCTCACGCCTAGATTTTTGACTTGAGGAATAAAAAATACACGATAGTGGTATAGCAAAGCGATGTGGCAATCAGCCATATTGCATCCGGCTGATGAACTTCCTGTCCATCTCCGCTTATGTGAGTACTCTAAGGAGTTTAGCCCCCCAAAACAATGAACGTGAAGCTATTCATACGAAGCCTGGTTGCCGTAGTTGGAGTGCTCTTCTGGCATTCAACTACAGTATCTGCTCAGCCATATCCTCCCCATCCCTCCGATCCGAATGCTACGGTTATCGGGACATTCTGGGTCAGCTTGCAGATTGGTGGTAAAGGAGGACAATTACTGGCTGATGAAAACAAGGAATGCAGCATAGGAATGGAAATCGTCGTCTATCGCACCTCCGGTGGGCGGGTAGATTATGTTCTGAACACCAGTTCCATTCATTGCACGGGCGATTGCGCTGGGGTGGTGGATGCGATTCCCACGGGGCAGCTGTTTGGGATGCTCTCGCAGCTTGCGGTGGCGCAGGGGATTGCCAACGGTTATACCAGCTGCGGGCCAAGCTGCTCAATCCCAACCGTCACCAAAGTCTATCAATCGCTCTGTGTTTCCCGCACCGGAAGCGGTAACGGAACTCACTTCGTCAGCTGTGATATCACCGCCTCGTGCGAGAAGGAATACGCTGTTTGCTGCCCGCCGGGTGCCAGCGGCCCTTCCATCACGCTGATTGGAACCACCCCAAGCGGTAGCTGCGGCATCGGGCCAGGCGGCCTGCCATGCCAAACAACGTGCCAGTAATCTGTGGAGAGTACCCCGGCATGAAACGCTATCTGATCCATCTTCTTGCAACAGCCGCCATTGCGTTGCTTGCCACCCCCTTGCTGGTGGCGCAAAACAACGGAAATCCAGGGCTTCCTAACGATAACATCACTGTTGTCTCCGTTGAAGGACGCTCGGCACTGGTAACAAACGACGGCGGGAAAACGTGGCGGTGGGTTCGTGGGAGCGAAGGGGAAAACGCTTATGATAAAGGGGTGGAATCGTTACGTGGAGCACTCTACGGTGCTTCGATACCAGCCCCGATAGCTGCCAGCCCCGATCCCGCAACCGGAATAGTGGTGATCCCGCTGAAGTCATCGCTGAACGGCCAAGTGGAGTTCCGGCTGTACGATAGCCGGGGAACACAAACCGACATCCAACAGCTGGACGCTACTTCCTCCCAGCAAGCAATTCAGTACAACACGGCATTGTTGCCAAACGGCATGTATTCTTTCAGCATCCACTGCGGTGGGGCGATGGCCGGGGTTGGAAGAATTGTGGTGGCCCACTAAGCCGCAAGGTAGCGGGCGAAGAATTGCACAAACGTTCCTTGAAAATTGCACGATATCTGTCCGGTATGCCGGGGCCTCCTCTCCGGCTAATTCGGATGGCTATCCTTGTGATAGCTTCTGTTTGGTAGTACTGGGAATTCTGGGGGGCTGAATTCCAGTCTGTTGTCCAGACAGAAGCGAACACTAATCGGACGACGGCCATGTTGCCATTTTCACCGTGCAGCACGGGAAACGGTATCTCCGTCATTCATGACTGCACGCCAAATTCACGCATACTTTTTGGCACTGGCCGTCGTCCGAGTGCTTTTCGCGGGGGATAGATCCCCTTCTTTGAAAAACTGTTCCTCAACAGCATCGCTACGTTTTGAGCCATGTGCCGGCAGCACCATGTGTTCAATTCCTTAAACGTAGCAACCGCGTGAGATTGGCGAGGGTTCCCTCCTTGCGCGTTCCTGCGCATCCGATCGTACCTCCGTTCCTCAAGACCAGATGTTCCTCCTTCCAACATTCTGACCAACGCCGATTCTAACGCAACTCCAGCAATGGAGTCTTGTTCCTCACCGCGTCCCTTTGGGGCGCATTGTTTCACACACTTAAAGCGGGACGCGCCCGGTGATCCTTCTCAGATCGCCGGGCGCGTTTATATTTGTGGCGGCTGTCAACGGCCTTCAATGCTTGCCAAAACCCAACATTCTTTCCCATCTACCAGCACAGACAGGATAACCCGCACGATGGAGCAACACCAGCAACCCGAGCGACCGATCACCAAAGCCTACAACGACGGCGAATTTCTGAACAGCCCCGACGCGCGGGTGATTCGGATTATGGCCGAGTATATCGAGCCCACGGCACGGTTCATTCGGCATAATGTCTCTGGTGCGGTGGTCTTCTTTGGATCGGCACGGATTGCTCCGGCAGAATACACTGCACGCACCATTGCCGCTATCGAGCGGCAAATCGCGCAATCGCACGGCGAACAACGCCAGCTTCACCTTGCCACACTGGATATGCTGAGAACGAAGCATCTGATGGGCCGCTACTACGCCGATGCAGTGGAGCTTTCGCGGCTGATAACCGAATGGGGAAAACAACACACCCACCCCGGAAGCCAGAAGCGTTTTGTGGTGTGTACCGGCGGTGGTCCCGGAATTATGGAAGCCGCAAACCAGGGAGCGCATCTTGCCGGAGGTGAGTCCATCGGGCTGAATATCTCCCTTCCGTTCGAGCAATTTCCCAACCAGTATATCTCCGGAACGCTGAACTTCGAGTTCCATTATTTCTTCATGCGGAAGCTGTTTTTTATGCAGCTTGCCAACGCCATGGTGATCTTCCCAGGCGGCTACGGCACGCTGGATGAGTGCATGGAGTTGCTGACGCTGGTGCAAACCCGCAAGGTGACGAAGCACTTACCCATTGTGCTGTACGGCAGCGATTTCTGGGATGAGGTCATCAACTTCCCACGCATGGTGGAGCTTGGGATGATCTCCCCCGATGATCTGAACTTGTTCCACCGCTCGAACGATGTTCACGATGCGTTTGCTTACCTCACCGAGTCGCTTGCCAAGTTCCATCAGCTATAATTTTTGCAACGGCCATGGCAACACAAACCGATCCATACTCCAAACTCCTTCCCGCCTTGATGGCGTTGATAGATGACGACGACCCGGCAGTAACCGCTTCGGTGCAGGAGAAATTGGTGGAGCTTGGGGTTGCCGCCGCCCCAGCATTGCGGGAAGTAATGGAACTCGGAACCAACCCGGTCGCGCTGGAACACGCCCGCGCTGCCCTGGGGAAAATTGCCATTCAAGTGTTTCACGGCGGGATTGAGCGGTTGGTGGAGGGGTTGGAGGAGGAGCAGGATATTGATCTGGAAACCGCCGCGTTCACCGTTGCGCTGGTGGCCTATCCCGATCTCGATGTCCCGAAATACTCCCAGCAGCTTGACCAGCTTGCCAGCCAGCTACAGTTCGGCGTTGCCAACAGCTCCGATGACGTTGCTCGTGCAAAGGCAGTTGGGCGATATCTGTTCCAGGAGTTAGGGTTTTGCGGTGCGGCACAGAACAGCTATTACGACCCCGCCAACTCCTTCCTGAACAAGGTGATCGAGCGCCGCGTGGGGATTCCTGTTTCGTTGTCGGTGGTGGTGTTGCTGCTGGCGCGGCGGTTGGGGCTTCCGATTGCTGGCATCAGTTTTCCGGCGCGATTCCTGTTGCAGTACCACGGGAAGGAGGATAGTTTTTTTCTTGATACGTTCGATGGCGGTTCAATCCTGAGTTACCAAGATTGCTGCGACCTTCTGCGGGTGATGGGAATCAACTACCACCCACGCTACTTGGAACCGGCAACCAACCGCGAGATTGTGGCGCGGATGCTTCGGAACCTTGCAGAAATCTACCGCGAACAACGCCCCCAACTAACCGCTGAACTGCTCTGGGCCATCCGCCGAATTATCCCCTCCACGGTTGCGTACGACTGACGGAATGTTGGAATGTTGGAATGTCGAGTGTCGATTGTTGATTGTCAAATTGGTTCTTGCAACTGACCGCTAACCACCACACCGCGAATCCAGCCCTCCGCTCATGCTGAGCCCCGTCGAAGTATGAAGCGGAGCCACCGAACCGAGCCGCCTTTGCTACCTGCCCTCACCCCCCGCCCTCTCCCCAGGGCTGTTAAGTTTTCCTTTTTGGCTCCCTCTCCCCCCGGGAGAGGGCTGGGGTGAGGGGCGCAAGGCAGCCGCAGAACGAGGCTGAGGTCAGGGGAAGAGCAAGATTCTCCGCTGCGCACCGGCAGCAAGTCCCCTCACCCCCAACCCCTCTCCCGATTGGCCGCGATGCTGCAACCAGCCTCACGGCGGCAGAGGGGGGCAAGAAAAAAAATCAAAGAAACAACGAACGTCTGGGACGGTGTTCAGATACCTTGCCAGCGTCTGTTCCATGAGTTTTTGTCTCTTCTCCTCTGAACTCTTAACAGCCCTGCGCCCTCTCCCAAACTGAGCTTACTGCCGTTTGCCTCACATTCGTCGAGTGGGAGAGGGAGCCAAAGCAGGGGAGGAGAGGAAGAGGGGAAAGTGAGGTGGCTCGCAATCTCCGCGCTGAAGCACGGAGTAATGCAACAGAGAAGCCACCTGCAAACCCCGCATAGTGCGCACGTTAACGGTAAATGAGCCAAGTTTTTTGATGGCATGTAACGTTTTGGCAAATTGCGGCATATAGAGCATGTGACCTTTGGCTATGCTTCTCAGCAACACCACGGTGACCCCTCACTCAACCTCCTGTATTTCATGGCTTCGTTGTCTCACCAGCAAACAGAAGAGTTTCTGCACCGTTATAAAGTGATCTTGCCAAGGCTGGAAAGATGGCTATGGTGTCGCTGCAAAGATGCAGCTGCCCGCAAGGATATTCTTGAAGAGACATTAGTAAAGGCATGGAAACAATTTGGGATGTGGGATAGGGAGCGTAGCTTCAAATCATGGATAATGGGGATTCTGAAGAATGAATGGTTGGCATACTATCGGCGTGAACGACGCAAGGGGAGAATTGGGCAACTAACAGAGGCGTTTGATGAGGAGCTACACTCGGGAGCGGGAGCGGGAGCGGGAGCGGGAGCGGGAGCGGGAGCGGGAGCGGGCATTGAGGCGAAGATGGACTGGGAGAACATCCAATCGGTTCTAACAGACGAGGAGCAGACGATAGTCTGGCTGCATTATGGAGAAGGGTGTAGTTATGCAGAGATAGCCGAAATATTGGGAAAGAAGGTGGGGACAATACGACAAAAAGGGAGTCGAGCAAAAGAGAAGCTACGGAGCAGTTTCCCGAAGCTATGCGGTTCGTATTGATCCTGCACACTAACTCTGCAGGTGAGTCACCGTGAGTTGTTCAACAAACGGAACAACAGTTCTCACTTTATTCGCCAGTTGTACCCCTTCTGAACTGGGAGGTGGTGCAACCCACAGTGTCAGTAACTGCGCATTCATTATGTCGGTGTGGAAAATCGGTTAATGCATTTCTACTGCATTAAAAGGTCACCATACGGACTGTAGAAAATGAGTGGGCATGGCTGAGATATACTCCAAATAAATTGGAATGCGAAACTGGGAGTGGTTTGGGGAGAAAATATTTGAGACGGAAGAGGTAGTACGAAGGTAGGGATATTCACCATAGATTAGCGTCATGGAGTTACCACTGA
>JADZEY010000082.1 GCA_020850315.1 Armatimonadota bacterium
CCAATAATCGTTGTCCCGGCTTGCCAGCAAAGACGCTGATGCGTTCACCTGCAAAGTCACCACCAATCGTGACCAGATCAAGGACATGATCGCCCGTGACATCACTGAACAGAGCGAACTCGCTGCCAGAAGAACGAACGTTGATGGACTGAATCTCGGTGGTATCTATCCATGGTATTTCCGAACGCTGATAGACAACATGAACATCTATGATGTTGTTGCCGAAGATGTTGCCGCTACCATCATAGAAGATGAGGTCATTCTCCCCCGAGCAATCATGGTCACGATATTCTATTCCTTTATCACCAGGTGGAGACCACCACCGTTGCACAGGCGAATAGTCTCTGCCATTGCGTCCCCATCGTTTCCCTGGCTCCCCTGCAAACACATAGATCCTTGGAATCTTCACCAATCCACCACGGGTGAACCCTGAGCCTGTTCCTCGCACCAACAGGTCGGCTATCTGGTCGCCATTGAAGTCACCACTGACACCTCGATTCGGAGTAATCCAAATCGGCGCATCACAGGGTAATTGGGTGGTGTCGCTGGTTGAGTAACCACCATTGGGTTGCCCCCAGAAGACCACTGGCATACCGATGTATCGCCCTGTCGGCCCTTGTGAGGTATCGTTATAGAGATGGATGCCGCAAACGATGTCGAAGAATCCGTCAGCATCAAAGTCACCAGTACAGAGGAACGTAGTCATCGAGCCGATTTCCGTTGGTCCGATGCGGAGACCATCGGCAGGAGTTGGCAGCTTGTTCTTCCTGCCATAGAACAACAGTAACTCGTTGCCACGAGTTGTCTTATCAGTACCAAACGCTGTGTCACAACGGGTTCGCTCGATAATGTAATCGGCCAGTCCGTCGTTGTTCAGATCACCGGTTGGAATGATCTGCATACCAAACAGCTCTCCAGTTTCACCTACCCAACCGGGCAAGCAGGTTAATGTAGCCCCATCCATGGTTCCCCATTCTTGCATGTAAGCAACGGAGGGGTGTCGTGGGTCAATGCGGTCTTGGGCGTGGCTTCCGGTGTGGGCAAGCAGTAGCACTGCTGTTGTTAGCAGCAGAAGAAAAACGCAGTTGTTGGTGTGTGGTGTTCTCACTCTTCTTCCTGTTGGGCTAATTTCATCTCTACTCGCGTGGCTTCGGTGCGCTTCCCCTGGCGCAGCAGCACTTCGCGGAAGAGCTCGGCAATTTCCTCGTCGTCCGGCATTGCGGCAAAGGCTTGCTCCAGAAGTTCTTCGGCAGTGGGAAGGTCTCCTTCCTTAGTGAGCAGTTTGGCCACACGAAGCAAGGTCTCGCGCAAGGTGTTCTCGTAATCTTCGCGGGCGGATTCAAAGAACTCATCATACAGGGTGGGGAAGGGGACTTGGCCGCAGCCGATACGCATGGCGGCGGCAATGGCCGGAACCGCACGGAGCAATCCCCCTTCCTTTAATGCCCTGATCGCTTCTTTCAGCTGCTGGTCGGCTTCTAACAGGTCAACCCACACGGCTTCACGGTTCAGCTGGGGGACCTCGCCGATGGTGTCAACCGCTTCGCTCCCAATCGCTTCCCGCAGCCGGAAGACGGCAAAATTCAGCGACTTCCGCGCCTTGTCGGGGTCGCGCTCGTTGCCGATTGCCAATGCCATAAACTCACGGTGGGAAAGCCGGCGGGCCAGCATTTCGTTGGCGGTCATCAGCCCCAACAGTGTGGCAATTTGCGCCCCACGGACGCGCTCCGGTTCTTCGCCCGGGCGTTGCACGGTGATAGTCCCAAACATCATCACTTTGGTGCGGGTTTCTGCCGATTCGTTGCTGGCCAGTTGCTCCGATTCCCGTTCGCGTTGCAGTGCTTTCAGCCGTGCGCGGCGGGCCGTAAGCTCACCTTTACTGAAGGCGTAGCCGAACTCCTTCAGCAGCGGCGCAATCAGCGCCGGAAGCCGCAGCCGTTCAAGGTGTTCCACCGCACGTTCCAGCCCGTCGTGAAGGTGGCGGCGTAGCGTCTCCGGGAGCGATTTGAACTCCTGCGGCATGGACCCCACCAGCCGGAACACCGCGTGGGTGGCCGCCAGGTCTTCAATGGCTAAGATTGGGCAGCGGAAAATTTCCCCAACAACTCTCTCAACTTCCTGAAGCGCGCCCCCTTGCTGAACAAGCTGCTGCAACCGTGCCAGCAAGTTGAGTGGTTCGCGCAGGCTTGCGGTGCTGTCTTCAGTTTCGTTAATGGTTTCGTTCTCCAGCAAATAGCCAAGCGTAGCGGTCAGGTCTTGTGTGCGAATGCCGAATTGCTCACGTAATTGGCGGGCTTTCTGCTGATCGCACCGGAGCAGTGCCGTACGCATCAGGATGGAGCCGATAAGCTGATGCCCTAGTACTTTCAGCACGTTGGTGTTGCTGGCGCAGACTTCTTCGGCTTGTTGGGCAAGGGCGCCGAAATCGGCTCCAAGCATTGCGTTCGCGTTCAGCATCACAAGCTGGCAACTCATGACTTCCGGGCGCAGCCCAAGCTCGCGGAATCGTGGAAGGGAGCGTTGGGCATTGGCAAGCATCTCATCCAACAATCCGATCTCGTGATACAACCCAATCTTCTGGATTCGCAGGTCGCTTTTCCGTCCCTCTTTGGTCAGCTCCTCAAGTTCCTGGATGGATTGCAGCCGCCGTTGCAGTTCTTCCTCGGTTTGGTACAGCCACAGCAGGTTGGGGGAGATGCCAACAAAGGCACTGCGGACGATATCGGCAGGAATGGAGGGATCATTCTGTAGCTCGTTCAGTTTCCGTTCCACCATCCGCATCAGTTGCAGGTTCCGCAGCGAGCTTGCCGCGCGCCCTAGGTCAATCAGGTTCCCGGCGTAGCGTATATGGCGACGCAGTGCGGGGAATTGTTCCACCACCTGCTCCACTTCGCCCCATTGTTGCTCCAGTTGTTCGGGATGTTTACGCCGCAGCAATCGCCGCTGGAAGATCAAGCCGGCAAGGCGATACTCACCCCAGGTTTCGTTGATTGGGTTGGCGGTAAGCTCCAGCAACTGCTCCACAAGCTCGGTGTACTCAGGGGCTTGTTCGCGCCGCAGCAGTTGCAGCCGGTAGCGGATCAGCATCACATCGAGTTCCCGTTGTGCGGGTTCTTCTAACTGGGGTCGCACCCGTGTGGCCATTTCCGCACCGATACTCCATATCGCTAGGGAGGAACGCCACATTCTGGTTCCATCAATCACAAAGGCGATGGTTAAGATGCCCCGAATCGCCTGCAACACTGTTTCGGGAGTGGCGGTGATGCTGCCAAGCTGTTTTCCCAATAGTTCCAGCGGGAGGATGGAGTAGAGGGTGCGTTGTTCGGCAAGGAGTTGCACGATCATGTTTGGGTCGTGCGTGCGGCTTTCCACAAAGTGACGGTGGATCAGGTTGTGGGTGAAGGTTAGTGGGGTTCCGATTGCACGATATTCGGCAAGGGAGGAGGGGGTTGCTGTGGGTACCGAGAGAACCCCTTTGAATATCAGCGGGTTGATTGCTGCGGCGGCATCCGGCAGCAGAAGGGCGGCGGTTTCGCGGGCGAAGACTTCCCCCAGCATCGCCACGGTTGCTGCGGCGGATTTCTCCGATTCGGTTAAGTGTGCCACCATTCCTTCGGAGAGCAGCCGAACGTTCCGCTCCAGCGAGTCAGTGAAGGCGCGTGCGTCAATCATTCCGCTTGCGGTGGAGGCCGCCGCCGCTGCGCGATTTCCTGCTTGGGTTGGGCGCACGGCACCACGCAACGCGGAGCGAATCGCCATGGCGTTCCCCAGCGTTTTTTCCGAAAGGGCGCGGATTGCAGCCTCATCCAGCGCGTGGTTGCCGAATATCTCCGTGCAGATCGTCGCAATGTCCGATTCATTTATGCCGGTTAGTACAATCTCATCTACAAGAAATCGCTCAATCAGCCCCCGTGCAGCAAGGGTGACGGGGCGGGCTGTGAGAAGAATGGAGAGGGGCTCATCGGCAAGGCGTTCCAGCAGTGGGGCGAACTCACCCAGGACGTCGCCGCCCAGCAGGTGGACATCTTCCAGCACCAACAGCGTTGGCCGAAGCCCGCAGATGCGAAGGATTGCCGAAGTAACCCCCGACAACGTTTCTTCGGGATCAGATTTCAGCAGCTGCTGGGCGGCAGGGTTGCGGGAAACCGCGCGCGCCAGCAGCGAAGGGATAGAGGTTGCAGCGTCGGGATAGAATCGCGCCTGCATCACCACCCCTCCGGCAATCGAAATTTGCGATGCGGCTTCTTCGGTCAAACGACTTTTCCCCACCCCGGCTTCCCCCACTACCATCATTGTTCGCAGCCCGTGCGCCTGGAACGTTTCGCGCCAGAAATTCAGCAATCGCTCAAGCTCCGCCTCCCTTCCGGTAAACGGAAGCAGCCCGTGGTTCAGGAAATTTATTAGTGTGCGGTTCATGGGATCAGGAAATCAGGAATTGGAGAGGGGAGAGGTTGGTTAATGGAACCAGCGATTGGTAAAAATATAGGGTACTGCTCTTAATTAGAGTGCGTTGGGAATGGGAGTAGGGAAGATTTTGCTGGGGAGATTGCGTCCGCTACTCAACACGGGGGGGCGGGAACCAACGTCGAGAAGGAGATGGCAATGCTTCGGTTGTTCACCTCACCTCCGCTCATGCTGAGCCCGTCGAAGCCTGTCCTGAGCTTTGCCGAAGGGTATGAGTGGAGCCACCGAACGGGAAATCTTTCACTCTTCCAGCCTAAATCGTTTTCCCACGATTACGGCAATCGGTTCGGAGCAAACCGGAAGGTTGGGCGGCTACCTTGTACAGCATAGTTCGGCACAAAACTGGCCGAACCAGAACCACAACACAACCACAACACAACAAGGAAGCAGAACAATGAAGACAACAATCAACGCAATCCTACGCTTTTGCATGATTCCGGCAGCACTGGTGGCAATGGTTGCCGCCACAGCAACCGCTCAACCGACGCAAATCCCGTTATCATCGGGCCAGCAACGCCCAAAACCAACCCGCGACATCACTGCAACGGGGGACTTCCGGATTGTTGGCGCAACCCAAACATTCGGTGTGAACTACGGCGGGAGCATCACCCTGAAAGCCAGTGACCTAACTTTTGTGGCCACTACCAAGAAGTATGCCATGAATATGATCTATACCATGACCAACAACGGCAATGCTGGAACTGGTTTGTTCAACAATCGGATTGTTGATAATGGTGCCGGGATAAGCGGCGTAACCGGGCAATCGCTGAACGCTGGCCAAACAAAGGCGGTTACTCACTCCAAAGTGCAGCTCTCCGAGGGGACTCACATCATCACGCTGATGCTGGATGACGCGAACGCCTGCGCCGAAACTGACGAGGGGAACAACACCTTCAAGCTGACAGTGGTGATTGTGCCATAACGAACCGACGGAACGATGCTTCGGTAGCGATGCTTCAGTAGCAATAGCAGCGGGGAGCCATAACCCTTCCCGCTGCGGTTTTCCGAAACGGAGCAACCTCGACCCAAAATTTTTTTGCCGACAACCACTTTCTCCAAAACCGATAACCGCTTTCCCCCAAACCGACAATCGCCCCCGCTATCTTGATAGAGTGCCTGGTAGCAACGGGCAATGTAAACCACCAACAAGAAAGAATCGCGGCACGGCCACCAACCGCGCCTGCCACACCAAACGAAAGGAAACCAGCAGATAGATCTGGTTGACAAGCAAGAGAGAGAGCAGTAATTAAAGAAGCGAGAGAGCCACCACCACAAAAAGCGGCGCACCACACTGCAAAGAAAAAGGGAAAGGAGAGCGGCACACCACCAGCCGCTGCAGATGGAGAGAAAGAGAGGAAACAACAACGCCGATAATGAGAGCAGGCACGGCGTATCACAACACACCATCAGCCGGGAACCACCACCCCGGCAAAACGGCAACACCACTGCCAACAGCTTGGAAAATCAACCGAGCAAAGGGAAGAGTGAAATAGAGAGATAGAACAATTCTTCCTGAAAAAACCACCACCAGAAGGAGCAGTGCCGAAGCATTGTGTGGGGGGAGTGAGCAAGAGAGAGAAAAAAGATGGCGCACCGGAGAATGCCATTGCAGCACAAAAGGCAATGGGGGCGGCGGTCCACCGCCCCCGAAGCCAACCAACTGAGGTCAAGAGAGAGAGACAGAGGTGTGGAGAGGCAAGAGAATCGCCAACAGCGCGATCATCACAACGCAAAAGAGAACCGATATCTTCTCCTTCGTTGTCTATAAACCGTAATTAGTCGCCAATCGTTTGTTCCTCCAATCCGCTGGGAAGCCTTGTGCAGCAAGGGCTTCCCAGCATTTTTTTGCGGGGAAGAACCGGAGCCGTGCGCCCTTACAGGGCTTTGGATTGGGGGGGAATGTGATTCCCAGGACGATGCCATAGTCTTGAGTGGAATGCCCTGTTGGGGCGGTAGGACACAGCACGCAGGTGAGGTTTTTTTCCGGCACACAGCGCAGGCAGGGCATAGATGAGGCAAAATTTCTTGAAGAAAAATTCACTGCCAACTCACATTGCCCAAAGTGATAATCGTTTCCGCTGATTCTGATAATCGCTGCCGATATCTTGAATGGTATAAACAACGCCACCACAACGAAAACAGAACAGAGAGTTCCAGAACGAGGGACTACGAAAGGAAGACGTTATGCAGCCCGTTTCAACAATCCGACCAACAATGTCGCCAGGCTATCGGGAACTTCGGCAATGCCCAAAATGTGGATCCTTCGGCAGCGAAGCGGACACCTTCTGTGCCTGCTGTGGAACCCAACTAAAACCCACCTGCAATGCCTGCGGAACCGCAGTGGAGCAAACCATGGCATTCTACTGCACGCATTGCGGAACGCGGCTGGCAGAAGGGAGCAACGTAACGGAAGAACGGAGAAGCGAACCGGGGAGCGCAGCAGCATTTTTTCGGAACCACCGTGGGCAATAACTGCCCAACAACCACATACAATCGAAACCAACACACAACCAACACACAGAAAGGAGCCAGAACCATGAAGAAGCAACTCAGCAACCTGATCAAAATCGCAGCTATCGCCATTGCAATGGTTGCGGCAACGGCAATCCCAGCACTTGCACAACGGGGCGTAGCCGTTAATCCAAACATCCAGATTGCCAAAGTAACCGAAGTGCAAGTTGCCCCATACTTGGGTAGCGGCAACGGTGGCGGTAACTGCCCGCAAGGGGCAAGCTATTCGGCAATGATTACCGTTGATGGGCCCTGCACCGTAAAGTTCGCGTGGATTACCGACAAAAATCCGAACCCGCCAGCATCCAGCTACACCAGCATCAAGTTCGACAAAGCGGGGTCGAAACCATACTACTACTACTTCAGCGCGACCAACGATCATCCAACGGTGTCCGGCTGGGTTGGCGTGAAAATCACTGCCCCAAACCAGATGGAGTCCAACCATGTGAACTACTCGCTAAGCTGCACCCCAACCAATACTGTGCAGGTTAACCCGAACATCAAAATCAAGCCATAATCGGCAAGCAAAAAAAGATATTCTCCGAAGCAAAAAACTTTGCTAACTCTTCGGGGATCGCTTCCGTTAAGCACCACAAGAGAGAGAGACAGAGAGAGGAGCGCAGGGAGAGAAACAACACGGAGCCTGCGCAACAGTAAGCATCACAAAACCCGGCGGAGAGATACCACCAACATCATCCGCCGGGGCTTCGGAACCGACAAGCAGCACAGAGAGAGAGAGAAGGTTCAGAGAGTTCAGTTCCGAAATTCCAAACAGATAGGGGACGTTATCACACACTGCGTGCCCTTCCGCATCGGCAAATCAAGCCGAGAAATCACACAACCACCACACAAAGAACAGGAGAGAAGACGGCCATGCGTCAGAACGTCGCACGTACTATCAAAAGCGTCATCAGCGGGACCGCACTGATGGCGCTTTCTATTGTCGGTTGCACCGATAGCAGCAACCCGTTAGCAAACCAAGAAATCGCGGCCCCATTTGCCAAGCACGCCAGCCAGTATAACTACCAATCACAAAGCAATCCAGCCCGCACCGAGGTGTATGATGGATCTGCATTGATTGCTACTTTCACCAACGGCAGCTACACCGTCACCCTTAGCGGTCCGGGCCGCACCTTCACCGAAACCAACACCGTGAACGGAACCACCTACACCGCAACCGTTGCCCACACCACATGGGTTCGCACGCTTCCGGCAGCGTTCAACGGCACGGTAGATACCACCTGGCTGAACGATGCGATTGCCGCTAACACTGCCGGAACCGCCGATCTGCTGGCCATTGCCATGCAGTACGTTGACGGAGCCACAGCAATCTATCAAGGCAATCAAAACATTGCTGGCGATGCTGACTACGGCCCGCTGCAAGATGACGGCACTCGCCAAGAAGGTTCCGATTTCAACGACTACTTGGGGCTTGACTGGAGCTACGGATCCACCACCGATGCAGCCGAGAGCAACCAGCACAACTCCCTTGATTGCTCTGGCTTCATGCGGATGATCTGGGGGTATCGTCACCACGGAACAGGTGCGGCTGGCGTTGTTGACACCATCCCGCTGTCGCTTGAGGCAACCGCTAATTTCACCACACTTCCGCGCAAGTCGTTCCAGATTTGCGATTCGGCGATGGGGGTGACGATTATCAGCAACAGCGGTGGTATGGTGACGAACTACGCGCCGCTGAACGTTGGCGATCTTGTGTTCTTCGATGCCGACACCACCGCCTCCGACGGCTCGCGGATTGACCACGTGGGGATGTACATGGGGCTGGATAATGGTGGCAAACGCCGTTTCATCAGCAGCCGTAAATCTATCAATGGGCCAACAATGGGGGATTACAAGGGGTCATCGTTGCTGGATAAGTTTGTGAAGAAAAGCGGGACGAACATCTACGAGCCGGTGCTGTACACCAAAGCCTTCCGCGCCGCCCGCCGATTGTAGGGAGTGTCGAATGGAGAATGGGGAAGAGAGAGAATGGGACATGGGGAATGGTGAGTGATAGATGGGGGAGGATCAAAGAAGCACATGACCTGCTTGGGTGAGATCAATCAGCATTCCCCCTGTTTCCCGTGTTGCTGTTTTCAGTAGATTGCTCCCCACACAACTGATGGAGTTGGCTCCATCGCGAACACACACACACATCAACAACCGTTGTACTTGGAGGAACCTTCCTATGATGGACACCAGATTCCTGAACCGCATTGCACTAACCGCACTGCTTGCCGTTGGAATTGCTGCCTGCGGCGGCAAAGAAAAAGCTGACGAATCCAAAAAAGATGACCCCAAAAAAGAAGCTCCTGCGGAAAAAGCACAAGGGCGGCAGTACTCTTCCCAAATGGAGAAGTTCAGTGTGGCATTCCCTGGTGAGCTTGGCCCGCCACAGCGTTCAGAGCAACCGATAGCTACCGAAGCCGGAAACATCAACATGGTGCAGGTCGTCTCAAGCTCGGCCGATGGGAACACCGCGGCCATGGTGATGTATGGCGCGTATCCCGAGTCAGCATTCGAGGCTAAAACAACCGCCAAAATGTTGGATGACATTCGTGATGGAGCAATGAAAAGTGGGGAAGCAAAATTGGATAAGCAGGAAGATTACGACTTCAACGGGATGCCCGCCCGCCGCTGCTTTTTCAACGTGAACATGGGTGGGCAGCAAGGTTACGCACGGTTCGATTTCATCCTTGCCAAGCCGGCACTGTACCAAGTGGCGTACATCAGCACCAGCAAAGCCAACGTGGATCGTTCCGAAACGGAGGACTACTTCAAATCCTTCAGCATTATGAAGTAATCTTCGGCAAAACAGCATGAGTAACAGGAGCCAGGGGCAGCATCATTCGGTGCTGCCCCTGCTTCTTTGGAGGAGAGCATTGCAGTCCCCAACTGGGGGCTATAAAAACTTTGTTAAGTCAATCAAAAAAAAGTTGTAGGGTGTTGCATCGTTCAAGTTTTTTTTTATTGTTGCAGGTGATTCAGACTCCCTCTGACATCTATAACGTTAATCTGCAATAAGGAGTACTATGATGATCTGTGAACAATGGTTCTGCCGCATTCAAATTTTGATAATGCTAATCACATTAGTTTTAATTCCAAGATTGGGAATTGCACAGTGTCCTCAACCCTTTGAAGGTACATACTCTATTATGCCTGGCAGTACTGATACGATTAGATCTACATCTGCGTATTTCACATTTCTGATGCCATATTCCAATTGCCATGTCTATTATATGATTGGTGAATTTAAAAAAAATCAACAAAATCTTATGCTGTCAGCTTGGTGTAATGGAAAAATATTAAATGATTTGTCAACAACTCAATACGCAGATTCGAATTCAACACAATCGTTTATTGTGCGCTCTGGTGATACGCTTTCATTTTATAGAGAATTGTGGTGGATTAATCCAGCAAACCAGCATCAATTACCAAATGGATATTCTGCTGATGATAATATCGATTATGCGGTTGAGCTTATACAACATAGCACGGGTCAACGCCTCGCGTTAATTGATAGTTTAGGAGTATTATCAGCAATAGCTCCAACTATACCCGATTTTCATGGAAATAACACAATAATGGCAAAAATACAATATGTTGTACCTATAACAATGGATAGTATTAGGGTTAGAATGAGAACATTACCTTATGCTGTTGGCAATGGGCAATATTATTTTCAGAGAACAGATGCTATAGGGGTAGATCTATCAGCAAGGCTTCAAGATTCGTTGTGGATAAGTTACCTCCAAACTTATGGAGGAAGTGGGATGAATAAAGTTTCTATCGAAAATCTATCAAGAGTTTCATCATCAAATCTTTCAGCCAAACTCTCCGTTATATCACAAGTAGTGCGGAATCAACGCGAAGTCGCTATTGAGTACCTATTACCAAATGAACCTAATTCGGTTTCTATTATGATATATAATTCGAACGCAGAGTTGATATTTAGGCCATTGATATATTCAACAGAAAGATCAAAAAAAATAACATACGTTTTTCCTGATAATAATATTTTCTACGTTGCGCTTGTTGTTGATGGCGCAATTGTTGCTGTTCAAAAACATATAACTACAGAGTAAATACACGCTATCCTATCAACCTAAACCTAAGCAAAGAACATCATGAAACACCTTGCAATGCTGTGGGTAATCGCAACAATAACAATTTTAAGTACACTATCACTTCAAGCAAGAACAGCTTATCCCTCAGAGAATGATAACTGCATTAGATATGTTACTGTTAATGGTACAACAATCAAATTAGAATTATGCTTTTGTATGGAAAGTCGATTGACAAAACAAGTAACGATAACAGAAAATGGTGGAGATTTTTATGGCGAAACATGGGTCACAGATTATAATACTATAATGCTATACTGTGCTATGGCAGCAGTTCCTCGTTCACCTGAAGGCCTAATACGCTGTCGAAAAAATCGAGATTGCTTATAGCTTGTACTAAAAACGGATACCTCAATTAATAGAGGTATCCGTTTTTAGTACATTGTGAACCTATCGTTCATTATCATGCAATAATTCTCTGACCCCTGATAACACAGATTCCAATATCTGCTCCACGATTGAGCCGTTGGTAACAACCACCCGCGACGGCACGCCAACAGGTTCCCAACCTCCAACCACATCTGCAGGAATTACTGCCACAATTGGCCGCCCCATTGCCGAGGCGATATGAACAATCGCTGTGTCGGGGGTGACAACCACCGCAGCTTTCCCAATCCCCGCAATCACCGCGCCCAACGTGCTAAACGGAAGCGCACGTATCCCCGGCCCCGCTTGCTGTGCAATGCTTTCTGCCCGGGAATGTTCCTTTGGGCTTGCAATAATTCCCACCGGAAGCCCCAATGCCACCAGCCCTTTTGCTAACTCCACATTCTGTTGGTCGCCGAAATTGCGATCTGCCTTTCCGGTGCTGATATTCAGCAGAATCCACCGCTTGTTCAGCAGGGTATGGCGGGCAAGCATGGCATCGGCAATCGCTACATCCTCTGGCCGAAGTGGGATGGAATAGGGGAAGTGGGGAAGCTCAGTTCCCACCGCAATGTTCCCGGTCAGCACGGCAAGAGTGCGCTCGCTAAAATGAAGCTCGCTGGGGATGGTGACGCTGTGGTTGAACAACCGCTGGTGCAGCGGAACACGCATCCCAAGCGTTCGCCCTTTGGAAACGCACAGCCCAAGCAACAGTGCCGGAAGGGTTGTTCGCCCCAGCACCAACTGCAACCCCGCGTTGTACTGGCGGCGGCGGCAACGGAGTATCAGCGCAAGCCGCTTCAGCGGCGATCCTTCCAGCACTTCCACAACGCCAATCCGCTTGTCGCTTCGGAAGAAATCTTGGTTGGCGGGGGCAGCAATCACATCAATCTGGACTGAGGGGTTCAGGTGGCGAAGCGCGTCAATCAGCGGCGTGGTGATGACTGCATCCCCCAAACGGTCGTGGCGCAACAGCAACACACGGTGCAGTTGTTCGGGGCGCAGCAGCGGCAACCCCTGCTGGCGGCCAAACAGTGCGTTCAGCAGCCAAAATTTGGCGCGGCGAAGCAACGATGGAGAGGTATAGCGATCTGGGTTCACACAAAAAATGATGTTGTGAAAGGTCAAAGTTACGCCAGCCGATTGCTTGCGCCCCCCATTTGGGCTATCTTGCCAACGCTCTCTTACATCCAAAACTGGCATATCCAGCGGAAAAGAGGAGAGGGGTGGAGTAGGGGCAATTCTTCCAACAACGTGTATCCTTCATGGCTGATATTTCACTGACGTTTCTGGGGCATTCCGCTTTCCAGATTCGCACTGGCGCGTTCGAGCTACTGATAGACCCCTTCATTACGGGAAACCCTTCGGCTACGGTGACGGCCGATTCCCTGAATCCTACTCACATCATCTTAACTCACGGCCACGGGGATCACCTTGGCGATGCCGAAGCAATTGCCAAGCGAACCGGAGCGTTAGTGATTGCCCCGTTTGAGGTTGTCACCTACCTGAGCGAACGGGGATGCAATGGGTGGGAGATGTCCACGGGAGGGGCGCGGGATTTTGAGTTCGGTCGCGTGAAGTTCACGATAGCGCATCACGGATCCGGTGGGCCCGGGGGATACAGCATGGGAACGGCTTGCGGGGTGTTGCTGATGATTGGCGGGAAAACCATCTATCACGCTGGCGATACCGCGCTATTCTACGACATGAAATTGCTTGGCGAACGCCACCCGATGGACGTTGCATTGCTTCCGATAGGGGATAACTTCACGATGGGAATCGAGGACGCTGCCTACGCAGTGGAGCTTCTGAAGCCAACGCTGACAATCCCAATCCATTACAACACCTTCCCACCAATTCAGGTAGATGTCCATGAATTCAGCAGACTTGTCCAGGTGGCGGGCTATACAACACTGATACTGGAGCCTGGCCAATCGCACCTGCTGTGAAATAGTTCAGCCAAGCACTGATATAGTTCACCGAATCTAACCGAGAATCATGGATCCATCAGCCAGCGGTAGCATACAACAGTGGGAGACGCTGCAGAGCGAGCCGGTGTTCCGTTCGCCAATTTTTGAGATCGGGAAGGTGCGCCGCCGCAGCCGCAGCAGCGGAAACGAAGGGGAGTTCTACCGGATTGAGACTCGCGACTGGGTGAATGTGGTTGCCCTTCGCGATGACGGCCATGTGATTCTGGTCCGCCAGTATCGGCATGGTTCCGATGAGATCACTCTTGAAATTCCCGGCGGAATTGTTGACGATGGCGAAACCCCGCAGGAAGCTGCGCGGCGTGAATTGTTGGAGGAAGCCGGGTACAACTGCGCCGAAGCGATCATCATTGGCCGGGTTCGCTCCAACCCTGCATTGTTCGATAACTGGACCTGGACGGTGCTGGCAACCGGACTAACCTTGGGCGCAACAAAGTTCGATGAACATGAAGAGATTGAGCTTGTGGCGATTCCAGCAACGGATATTCTGCAGTTGCTTCGTAACGGAATCATCACCCACGCACTGGTGGTGGCGGCGTTCCACTGGTATCATCTTTGGCAAACCAGTGCTGGCAGCGATTCCAATCGCTGAAAAGAATAACCACAACAATCCTGCTGTCATATCCCCAGCGTGCCGTATTTTCGGGGGGGCGGGAAGAACGCAGTGGGGGAGCGGAACACTCGGCCATTGCCCCGTCGGCGCGATGAGGAAGGGGAAGTTCCGATGAATCGTTCACATATGGCCAACGCGCAATCCCGTAACTGCTATCAAGTTCCTCGATCCGTTCGTCAGTTTTTTTTACCAGCATCAACATGGGCAAAGTAATTGCAGTAGCAAACCAGAAAGGTGGAGTCGGGAAGACGACGACCGCAGTGAACCTTGCGGCCTCGCTTGCTGCTGCCGAGCAACCAACACTGTTGATTGATACGGACCCGCAAGCCAACGCCACCAGCGGGTTGGGGATCAATCCGCAAAAGCTGACAAAAACGATCTATGAGGTGATGGTTGATGGCATTGCCCCGGCAGAAGCCACCATGAAAACGGATCTGGCATATCTAGAAATGATCCCATCCCACATCAATCTTGTGGGAGCGGAGATTGAGATGATTGAGGTGGTGCATCGTGAGAAAGTTCTGCTGAAAGCGTTGGAAGCTGTGCGGCGCAAATACACCTACGTGGTGATTGATTGCCCGCCGTCACTTGGCCTGCTGACGCTGAACGCGCTGACGGCGGCTGATTCGGTGATGATCCCTGTGCAGTGCGAGTACTACGCGCTGGAAGGCTTGGGGCAGTTGCTGAACACTATCTCCATCGTGAAAAAACATCTGAACCAATCCTTGGATATCGAAGGGGTGCTGCTGACGATGTACGACAGCCGCCTGCGGTTATCGAACCAAGTGGCCAGCGAGGTGCGGCGGTACTTTGGCGATAAGGTGTTCCAAACAATCATCACCCGGAACGTTCGATTAAGCGAAGCCCCCAGCCACGGCAAACCGGTGCTGCTGTACGACGCGCTCTCTATCGGGACCAAAAACTACATGGACCTTGCCACCGAGATTCTTCGGCGCGACGGAATCCTTGCCGAACCGCCCGCTATGGATGTGGCCTCAGCGATTATTTCCCCCCCGGCCGCGGTGCCCCCCCGACAGCCTTCAGCTACTACGGTTAACCCAACCGAAACTGCCGTGCCGCCAAGCATGGAGGCCGTGGCAAAGCCGAAATCGCAAACCCCAGAGCCTGAGCAACGTGTCGGCATGGCCAATGGCAACGGCAATGCCCAGCAGCAATCCCAGGATTCGGCAACTGCTTCTGTTGCCCCTGCACAACATCAACAACAACGCGACATCTCTTCCCTCGGATAAAATAACGTGACTGGAACCGGAACAATGGCCAAGAACAAAGGTGTGTTAGGGCGCGGACTTGGGGCGCTACTTTCAGGAAACGCCACAGCAGGGGAAACCGACAACCTGCGCGAGGACCTTCCCAACGACGATGGCCGGTCGGTGGGGACTATCTGCAAAATTGACATTGCAAAGGTTAGCCCAAACCCATTTCAGCCGCGTGTTGACTTCAATCCGCAGGCATTGGAGGAATTGAAACTCTCCATTTTGGAGCATGGAGTGATCCAGCCGATTACGGTGCGGCGGATTGGCGATCGCTTCGAGCTTATCTCCGGCGAGCGTCGTGTCCGTGCATCCATTGATGCAAACCTGACCGATATTCCTGCCTACATCCTTGACATCAACAGCGACCGGGGGATGCTGGCAATCGCGCTGATTGAAAACGTCCAGCGCGAAAACCTTAACCCGATTGAAATCGCGCTTGGCTACCAACGGCTGATTAAGGAGTGCAGCCTAACGCAGGAAGACGTGGCCGATAAAGTTGGGAAGGATCGCTCCACCGTCACCAACATGCTTCGGCTGCTTCGGCTTCCGCAGCAGGTGCAGGGCTCGTTGCGGGACGGCGAGATATCGATGGGCCACGCCCGAGCACTGCTGACCATCCAAGATGTAGAAGGACAACTTAAGGTCTGGAACCAGGTTCGGGAGGAAGGGTTGTCGGTGCGGAAAACGGAGGCGATAGTGAAGCAGGTGGCGCAATCGGGGGCTTCGCGGAAGGAGAAAAAGAAAGCCGCAACAACTAACGGCATCGCCACCCCAAGCCCTACCCGCACCGAGTTTGATCTGACCCTGACGGAAATCTCCGCACGGCTGCGCCAAGTGTTCGGCACGCAAGTAAAAGTGAAGTCGAACGCGGCTGGCGACGGCAACATCACCATTGATTTTTACAACAGCGAAGATTTGGAGCGGTTGCTGGAATTGTTTGCGGTGATTGAGCGGCATGGGCGATAACGAAAACGGAGCGATTGCTTAATCAATACGCCCTCAATTAAGTATGTAAAAACATCAACCGTTGATGCAAATAATATCAAACGAGGCTATACAGAAGCGATTCTTTTGGGTTGAGGGTATTCGAAAATTGAAGGGCAGTTTTAGCGATGATTACGGATATCTATCTGAAAAGCTAATCACAGAAATTAGCAAAGAAGGTAGTGCTTCTTTAATTAATCACTTAAGGCTTTGCGGTAGCATCCCAGAATCTTACAGCCATGATTCAAGCGAAGAAAAACTCTACTCTAAATATACTGACTGCTTGCTCTCGTTAAGTTTTAACACTATAGGCTTAAAAAGCATAGTGCTTGCTGAACGATCTGATACTGCCGATGTGGAAGTATTTGGTGAAGATTATAGCTTTGTAGCTGATGCAAAATCTTTTCGATTAAGCAGAACAGCAAAAAATCAAAAAGATTTTAAAGTGGAAGCAATCCATAGCTGGAAACGGGGTAAGTCCAACGCAATGATTGTTTGTCCAATTTATCAGCTTCCAAGAGCTTCAAGTCAGATTTACCAAAGTGCGATAGCACGCAATGTCTGTATCCTTACATACTCCCATATTTCTTTAATCGTTGCCTATTCTAACATTAATGGGAATGAAAAGGCTCAAAAACTATTACATGAAATTTTCAACGTTGTCCCACAACTTCCACTTTCAAAAAATGCTACTGATTATTGGATGGGAATAAACAAAGTCATGCTTGAATTCTCTGAAGATATTCAAAGATTATGGCAAGAAGAAAGGCAAGCCTCATTGGAAGCGATAGCAGTTGCAAAAGAAGCGGATTTGATGTTTTTAGCACAACAACGAGAAAAAATAATGAGAATGACCCATGAAGAAGCCTTAGCACAGTTAATAAAAGTTTATAAAATTGACAATAAAATCAAAACAATTAATACAATTACCGATAACGGCCTATTCGCAATTCAGTAGAAGAAAATGGAAATTTTTTTGAACTCAATCATTGAAGGTAATTGTGTTGAAGTGATGAAGCATTTTGACAGTGAAACTGTTGACTTAACAATTACTTCACCGCCGTATGATGGCTTGAGAAGTTACAAGGGTTATGTGTTCCCTTTTGAAGATATTGCAAAGGAGTTATACAGAGTCACCAAGCAAGGTGGAGTAATAGTTTGGGTAGTTGCTGATGCTACAATTGAATCTTCTGAAACAGGAACCAGTTTTAAGCAAGCACTCTTTTTTAAAGAAATCGGATTTAATTTACATGATACAATGATTTTTAGAAAAAAGAACCCTATTCCGCAAATTTACCGTAAACGCTACAATAATGAATTTGAATATATGTTTGTGTTTAGTAAAGGGAGCGTGAAAACCCATAATCCAATTATGGTAGATTGTATGCACGCTGGATTAGAACTAAACGGAACAACATATAAAAATTATTCAAAAAACGAACAAACAAGAGAAAAATTTGCTACTCCTGTAAAGGATAAAAAAATTAAAGGAAATATATGGGAATACGTTGTCGGTAAAAAACAAGAAGATCAAGAAGCAAAAAGACATCCAGCACCATTTCCTTGTGATTTAGTAAGAGACCATGTGATGTCTTGGACAAACCCTGGTGACATCATCCTTGACCCAATGTGCGGTAGTGGAACTACCCCAAGAGTAGCCGCTGAAATGGGAAGACGGTATATAGGTATTGACATAAGCCATGAGTATTGTGATATAGCGAAAAAACGTGTCCAACGCATAGAAGCGCAACCGACATTATTCGTTGAGGAAAAAGAGAAGCCTAACTCTGCTAAAGCAGCATGATCGTCAACGGAATCCTGTAGAAAAAAATAGAGGGATTATATTCACGACCTACGCTGTATTTGCTATTTCCTGACATTGCTTTCCTAAAATCTCCTAACTATGGACTCTACTACTCTCCTCAGCATCATCTTCCTTCTAACTGGGATTGCTTTGTTTGGCATTGCTTATGCTGCCTGGCAGCGTGCGCGTGCCAACGCCGAAGCCGAAAGAATTTCCGGCGGGCGTATCCTGCTGAATATCGAGCCAACCACAATCCTAACCCACGAGGAACCCTCCGACGTTCGGATGAAAAAAATGGCGGACATCTGTGCTTCGGTCGGTCGGCGCAGCTTTGGCGAGGAGCTTGACTACTCCGTTGCCAGCATCAGCCGGATGAATAGAATGATCCAGCGCGGATGGGGAAAAAACGGGGCGGCCCCCTCCGATAACACCGTGACCGCAATGGGGGCTTATATCGGCGAGGTGCTGGCGCGCAACAGCCGTGGCCGCTGGGTAAGCGACCTTACCTACGTGGACCCTGCCACACTGCTTTTCGTCCCGCGCAATGTTGCGCCGGAAGAAGATGTGATTCGCATAAGCCCGTTTATGATGGTGCGCCAGAAATTTGCCAAGATGCACGGCTACGATCTTGCCGCCGCCTTCACCGCCACCGAACAGAAATTGAAAGAACTAAACGCTGCATGATCTGCCACAGCACCAACGTCCGCGTTCGCTACCGCGATACCGACCAGATGGGGGTGGTTTATCATGGGGTCTATCTGGAATTTTTCGAGACGGGGAGAACGGAGTTGTTGCGCGCTTGTGGAATGGCCTACTCTATCATTGAACGCGGTGGGCTGTTGTTGCCAGTGCTGGAAGCAGTGCTGCGGATCCAACGCCCAGCCCGCTACGACGAACTGATTACCGTCACCGCCACGATGAAGGAGCCAACCGGAATCCGCTTGCTGATCGAGTACCAGATCCACCGGGGTGATCTTCTGCTGGTAACTGGCTCCACCACCCACGTTTTCACCACTGCCGATGGCATGAAACCTGTTCGCCCGCCTGCCGGATTTTTGGAGGTGTTGCGGCAAGGCAATCATCCCACTTCCTGATGTTGTGACCCTTTCCCATGCCTGAGTTATTCCCCTTCCTGACGGTTCTTGGCATCGCCCAAGATGGTGGCGTGCCGCAGGCCGGGGCGCATTGGCATCCGGCTTGGGAAGACCACACTTTGCGCCGCCGCGCCGCCTGTTTGGGGATTGCTGACCCAGCAACCAACCAACGTTGGATGATTGAATGCACCCCCGATTTCCGCGAGCAGCTTCATCACTTTTGCACCCTTTCTCCGCCCCGTTCTTCTCCGCTACTTTCCGGTATTGCCATCACCCACGCGCATATTGGGCATTATGCCGGGCTGGTTCATCTTGGCCGTGAGGCAATGGGCGCACGCGGGTTGCCGCTGCTGGTGATGCCACGCATGGCGGAATTTTTGAGGCGAAACGCACCCTGGGAGATGCTGATTCGGGAAGGAAATGTGGAAATAGTGGTGATGCAGCCAAACCGCGCAACGCCGCTGAACACACGGTTATCCATCACACCGCTGTTGGTTCCGCATCGCGATGAGTATTCGGAGACCGTGGGGTTTATGATCGAGGGAGCGCGACAGAAGGTGCTGTTTCTGCCAGATATTGATCGGTGGGAGCTACTGGATGCGTGGGGAACCAGCATCGAAGACCTTATCGCCAGCGTTGATGTGGCCTACCTTGATGCCACCTTCTTTGACCGGAATGAGTTGCCCGGACGCAACATGGCATCGGTTCCGCACCCAACAATCACCGAGAGCATGGAGCGATTTGCAGTGCTGCCAGAAACTGAGCGGAGGAAGATTCGATTTATTCACCTGAACCACACCAACCCCGCGCTGCGCCCAAACACGAAAGCACGGCAAGCCATTGCAGAAGCAGGATATGCCGTGGCGGAGGAGGGGCAGGCGATGGAAATTTGAATTGCCCTGCTGGAGAATTGCAGATTAGAAATCCATTTCTATTTTGCAAAATCATGATTCCTCGGACTTTTCAACAGGAATTGCTTCGGCGGTTGGATAGCTCGCCAGCGGTTGGGATAGTTGGGCCACGGCAATGCGGCAAGACAACGTTGGCGCGTTCGCTTAGTGCCAGTTATTTTGATTTAGAGCAGCCGACCGACCAGCTTCGGATTGATTTGGAATGGGAGGAGGTTGCCGCCAGCAACCAGCTTGTTATCCTTGATGAAGCGCAGGAGTGGCCAGCAATACCATACAAACATTGGGAAACGGCTTATCAAAGCGCAGAAAATTTATTGGCGCGACAGCGGGTTGCTGCACGCGCTGCAAGGTGTGCAGGATCGCAACGATTTGGTAAGCCGACCCTGGGGCGGAGCAAGCTGGGAAGGGTATGTGATTGAGCAAATTCTTGGAACGTTGAGCAGCAAGGGTATTCTTGCTTCCCCCTACTTCTTCCGCACAAGCGATCAGTATGAGCTTGATCTTTTGTTAGAGTTCGGCAGCCAGCGCTGGGCGATTGAAATCGAACTAACCACTGCCCCTTCGGTAGCACACCTTGAGCATCTTGATAAAGTTGCCGATATGGTTGGGGCAACGCACCGCTTTTTGATTTCGCAAACCACCAAACCAACCGGTGGCCAACATCGCGCCTCCTGTAATCTTTCAACGTTCTTGGAGCGGCTGACAGGAAATGATTGAGTGCGCGGGAGCTTCCCCTGGCAAGAAAAATATGCCAACATCAACCATGCGCTGTCTCTATTTTTTTCACCTCCTCAATTCCCTCCATCACTTTTCTAACATCAATATCCACCATACAGCGGAAGTGGCCTTTGGGGCAGCGGGCGCGCCCGATTGTGCTGCATGGGCGGCAATCAAGCTCGGCTACCTCGATCACCCGCACGCGTGTGCCGTACGGCGCAAACCCGAACTCCGGAACCGTCGGACCAAACAGCACCACCACCGGACGTTTCCGCGCGGCAGCGATGTGTGCCATTGCCGAGTCGTTTGTCACCACAACGTCGCAGCCGTCAAGGGTGGCGGCGGTTTGCAGCCATGATGTCCTTCCGGCAAGATTCAGCGGCGTGGGGGGAGGGGGGATGAATTGAGAAGTGTTTTGCAACGCAACATCACCGAAGGTGCTTGCGGCGATTCCATCGGCAATCATCTGGCAAAGCTCCTGTTCCTGCGGCGCGCCAAACAACACAATGCGTGCTTGATAGCGTTCTTGCAGATGCTTTCCCAGCGCAATAAATCGTTCTGGCGGCCACTGCTTTGTTTGGTGGCGCGCGCCGGGGGCAAAGGCAACAGTGAGGTGGCCCGGCCATGTCGGAAGCGGGCTTGTGGTTGTTCCGGTGAACAACTCCAACCCTTCGCCATCGTTGGCAACTCCATCCCGTTTCCCGACGGCAAGATAGAGTTCAGGAATCGGGACGGTGGGCCGTAGCAAATTCCACTTGAACCAGACAAGAATCCGTTTCTTTAACGAAGGCTTCTTGATGACCTCCACGCGCCCCCCAACCCCGTGGCGGAACCAACGGCTTCGCAAGGAATTATGCAGATCATAGACCACGTCGTAACGCCCGCCAAGCTGGCGCAGCAACGTATCTTTTAGCACTCCAAGCTGGCGCAGTCCATCGTTCTTGGCAATGGTGATAATCCGATTGATGTGTGGAGATTGGTCAAGCAGTGGGGCAAATTCTTGCTTGGTCAGGTAGTGGATTGTGGCATTCGGGAATCGCTTGCGGAGGGCGCGGACGAACAGGCTTGTCAGGATAATATCCCCGGCGGAGCTGAAGCGGATGACAAGAAGATTCATTGCGGGCGCAATCTACAATCCCGAGCGATTGAAGCAATGGTGGAATGGTGGTTGCGTGCCGAAAATGCTACACCCTCTGCAATCGCTTATCCAGCTAAACCGTCATCTTGCCACCTCACAGAGATTTCTGCAAGCAGATTCCGCAACGGTTTCTGCAACAGTTTCTGCAAACTTCGGCACACGAACAACAACCCTTTCAACTGCATGATTCGCACATCGCAAAGTGGGCCTGGCCCAGCAACATTTGGCCAACTGAAAGATAGCGGCTACCAACCGCTGACGGTGAAAGAGGAGATGCGGAAGAACCTGATCCGCAAACTCCGTTCCAACCAGCCATTGTTCCCGGGGATTGTTGGGTTCGATGACACGGTGATCCCGCAACTTATCAACGCAATCCTTGCCCAGCACGACATCCTTCTGCTTGGGCTGCGCGGCCAGGCAAAAACACGCATTGCCCGAATGCTGACGCTGCTGTTGGATGACCATCTGCCAATCGTTGCCGGATCAGAAATCAACGACGATCCGTTTGCCCCGGTAAGCCAACACGCCCGCACCCTGATTGCCGAGCAGGGAGATAACGCCCCGATTGAATGGATTGTGCGCGATGCCCGCTACGGCGAGAAACTTGCCACCCCCGATGTCACCATTGCCGACCTTATCGGCGACATTGACCCGATTAAAGCTGCCAGCCGCCGCCTTACTTACGCCGACGAAGGAGCCATCCATTTCGGCATTATCCCACGGACGAACCGTGGCATTTTTGTTATCAACGAACTGCCAGACCTTCAGCCTCGCATCCAAGTTGGGTTGTTCAACATCATGCAGGAGAAGGATATCCAGATTCGCGGGTTCAACGTCCGAATGCCGCTGGATCTTGTGATGGTGTTCACCGCCAACCCCCAGGACTACACCAACCGTGGCTCAATCATCACCCCGCTGAAGGATCGAATTGATGCCCAGATTATCACCCACTACCCACGCACGTTGGAGGATGGAATCGCCATCACCCGCCAAGAAGCATGGGTTGGCCGCGAGCGCGACGGAATGGTGGTAATGCCGGAATACATTGAACAGATTGTGGAAATGGTGGCGGTGCAAGCGCGGCAATCCGAGTTTGTGGATCAAGGCTCGGGGGTTTCGGCACGGATGACTATTTCCACCATGGAGTCGCTGGTCTCCAACGCCGAACGCCGCGCAATCATCAATGGCGACCAAGCGGTGGCACCACGCATTGTTGATTTGCAGCACGCGCTGACAGGAGTGACTGGAAAAGTGGAGTTAGTGTTTGAAGGGGAGCAGGAAGGGGCGCTGAAAGTGGCGCGTGCGTTAATCGGGAAAGCTGTGCGCCAGGTGTTCGTTGCCTACTTCCCAAACCCGTTGGAACGCCCGCGAAAATCGAGCAAAGGGGAAGCCCCAACCGATCCCTATGCTGCAATCCTTCATTGGTTTACCGAAGGGAATGAGTTGAATCTTGAGGATATGATGCCGTTTGCAGCATACCAGAAGGAGCTTGCGCGCGTCCCGGGCTTGCAGGAGCTATCGGTGAAATATCTGAACATCAATCGCGCTAACCCGTGGGAGCTTGCCACCGGAATGGAGTTTGTGATTGATGGACTTCACCAAAATTCAAAAATTGCCAAGGAGGAATTTGACGGGCGCACCAGCTACAAAGATCTGGTCGGAACCATTTTCACAGGGCGTGGGAAATTTGATGACGAAGATCTGGAATGATACTTCAATGAATAAATTCCTCCCGATGTGTTGTTAAAAATGGAGGGATCATGCCAGAGGAGCAAGCCTCTGATATGATCCCTCCATTTTTTTCATTATTGCAATTATTCTTCCGGCTGGAATTTCTCCACTTCTTCCAGCACCGTGCTGACGATTTCTTCCTCTTTGATGCGCCGCACCACTTCCCCTTTTCGGTACAAAATTCCAACTCCTTTTCCGGCGGCAATGCCGATGTCCGCTTCCGATGCCTCGCCGGGGCCATTCACCACGCAGCCAAGCAGTGCAATTTTCACTGGCTTTTTCACCCCTTTCAATGCTTCCTCCAGTTCGCGGGTGACTTTGAACAGATCAATCTCCAAGCGGCCACAGGTTGGGCAGGCGATAATCTCCACCGCACGCGAAGCAAGGCCAAGCGAGCGGAGAATCTCCTTTCCGGTTTCCACCTCTTTTTCTGGTTCGTCGGTAAGCGAGACGCGGATGGTGTCACCGATTCCTTCGGCCAACAGTGTGCCGATTCCAACTGCCGATTTGATAGTCCCGACACGGGTTGTTCCGGCTTCGGTAACGCCCAGATGCAGCGGGTAATCGGTTCGTTCGGCAATCAGTCGGTAGGCCTCGATCATTAGCCGGACATCGGTGGATTTCACGGAGATGATGACATCCCCAAAACCGAACTCTTCGCAGATTCCGGCGTGGCGCATGGCGCTTTCAAACAGAGCTTCGGCGGTGGGGTAGCCATGTTTTTCCAGGATATCGTTCTCCAACGAACCACTGTTTACGCCGATGCGGATTGGGGTTCCCCGTTCTTTGGCGGCTTTCAGCACTTGGTGAATCCGCTCGCGCGAGCCGATGTTCCCTGGATTGATCCGTACTTTTGCAACCCCGGCTTCGATTGCTTTCAGCGCGAAGACGTGATTGAAATGGATGTCGGAAACAATCGGGACGTTCACGCCACGGACGATTTCGCCGATGGCGTTGGCGGCATCCCAGTCGTTGACGGTGACGCGAACGATGTCCACGCCCGCTTCCTCGCACCGCTTGATTTGGGCGATGGTGGCCGCTGCGTCCCCCGTTTTTGTTTTCGTCATGGTCTGCACGCTGATTGGGGAGTTGCCGCCAACCGGCACATTCCCAAGCATCACCCGCCGCGATTTCCGGCGGCGAAATGGTGCGGTTGCAATCGGTTGTTCGTGCGTGGCAGCGTTGCCGTTCTGCCCAAGTATCGGAAGCTCTGGGATTGTCATTATTGAGTTGTCAGTTGTCAGTTGCAAAGAAAGTCATTGGTCATTGGGCATTAGTCACTCACGTTACGCAAAGCCAAGGTCAGTTGTCAGTTGCAAAGAGGGTCATTAGTCCTTGGTCATTAGTCACTCACCTTAGGCAGAGTTTGGAGAGTGAAGACTTGCCGGCCCGGTGGCTTGCTTCGATGCTCTTCTTCTGTTCAGCTTTGGCTCCCTCTCCCAGCCGACCAATGGAGTGGAAGCAGTAGCATCACCTGTTTGGGAGAGGGCTGGCAGCGAGCGAGGGCAGGTGCGTAAGGTGAGCTAGTCATTAGTCATTAGTCATTAGTCATTAGTCATTAGTCATTAGTCATTAGTGGAGAGTTCGCTGTTCATTGGCATTTGGCATTCGTCCTACCTCAGGTTTTTGCTGGCTTCCATCAAGGTTCCTTTTTCTTCGGGGGTTAGGCTTTGGTAGCCGTGGCGGCTGATTTTATCCAGAATCGCATCAATGGTTTCCTGGTGATGACCAAAGTCCATGCCTGAGCCGGTGGTGGTGCTTGGCTGTGGAGCCTGGCGGAAATGAGCCTCGATGATATTCCCCCGTGGTGCGGAGGGAATCGGGCGTTCAGTGTTGGTCGGGAAGGTATCGGCTGCGGCGGGGCGGCTGCGGCGGTCAGCAAGCTGGAACAGGCCGCCACGAAGGTGAATGCCGCTGGTTTTCAACAACAGAAATCCCACCAATGCCCCCCCCAAGTGTGCGAAGTGTGCAACGCCGTCGCTGCTGTTGGAGATACCGAGCACAAGGTCTAATCCGGCAAACATGAACACAGCATATTTGGCGCGCATCGGGAAGAAGAAATAGACCATGATGATCCGGTCGGGGAACATCAGGCCGAACGCGATCATCACCCCCATGATTGCCCCCGACGCACCGACTGTGGGCGCGCCAGTTCCCATTGCCAGCGTCACCAGCGAGTGGATGACCCCGGCCCCAAGCCCACACAGCAGATAGTAGAGTAGAAACCGCCGCGATCCCCACGTTTGCTCAAGCTCCATGCCGAACATCCAAAGGATCAGCATATTGAAGAATAGGTGCATCACCCCGCCATGCAGGAACATGTAGGTGAAATACTGCCAAGCTCCAAATGCTGAGTGGCCCAGCGGCCACAGTGCTCCGTAAGCGGTAAGGTAGTCCTCGACCGCAAGTTGAAATCCTTCCTGAACCCCAGCTGGCAGAAGCCCAGCTACAAAGATCACAACATTGATTCCCAACAGCCATTTAATCACTGGTGGGAACATCGAAAAAGGGCGCGAGCCATAAGGATTGCCGTAGGATGCCATTCAGTTCGGTTGTGTTAGTAGAAGATCGGACGGATTGACGCGCTGCTGGCGGAGTTCTTGTAATCGCTGCCTTGATTCCAGCATACTCTATCAAGCCAACGCCGTTACCCCGGGCAGTTCTTTCCCCTCCAAAAATTCCAGCGACGCACCGCCGCCGGTGGATACGTGTGAGACTTGTTGCTCTAGCCCAAACTGCGCAATGGCCGCTGCGGAATCACCGCCGCCGATGATGGTGGTGGCCCCGGCGTGGGTTGCTGCAACCAATGCTTCGGCAACGGCGCGGGTTCCGGCGGCAAACGGTTCCATCTCAAACACCCCCATCGGGCCGTTCCAGACGATGGTTCTGGAGTCGGTGATTGCTTTGGCAAACGCCGTGCTTGTTTCCGGGCCAATGTCCAGCCCCATCCAGCCGGCGGGAATGGCATCCACCGAGGCCACTTGCGTTGCAGCGTCGGCAGCGAACTTGTCGGCCAGCACAACATCGGTTGGCAGCAGAAGTTGGACGTTGCGGGCGGCGGCATCGGCCAGCACACGCTGGGCTACCTCAATTTTGTCCTGTTCCACCAACGACGCGCCAACCTCCTTCCCTTGTGCTTTGAAGAAGGTGAACATCATTCCGCCGCCAACAATAATGGTATCGCACTTGCCAAGCAGGGCATCAATTACATCAATCTTTCCGGAAATTTTCGAGCCGCCCAAAATTGCTGTGAATGGCCGAACGGGGTTGGCCACCGCATCCCCCAAAAACTGAAGTTCCTTCATCAGCAAGTAGCCAGCGGCTTTCTCTGGCACAAACCGTGCGACCCCTTCGGTGCTGGCATGGGCGCGGTGTGCGGTGCCAAAAGCATCGTTGATATACACGTCGCCAAAGGTTGCTAACTCCTTCGCGAACGCTTCATCGTTGGCTTCTTCTTGGTTGTGGAACCGGAGGTTCTCCAGCAGCAGTACGTCGCCATCCTCCATGGCTTCGGCAAGCGCGGCGGTTTCTGGACCGATGCAGTCGGGGGCAAGCTCCACCGGTTTCCCCAACAACTCCGCAAGCCGTTGGGCAACGGGGCGAAGTGAGTACTTCATCTTCCGTTCTCCTTTTGGGCGGCCCAGGTGCGACATCAGGATTGCTCGCCCGCCATCGGCAATGATTTTGCGGATGGTGGGGAGCGATTCCACAATCCGTTTGTCGTCGGTGATTGTGCCGCCCTCGTTCAGTGGCACGTTGAAATCAACGCGAACAAGAACCCGTTTGCCGGAAAGATCCAGCGAGTCAATGGAAGTTGCCATGCGGAATGGAGAGAGTTGATGAGTTGGTTAATGGATAGCCGCCAGAGTGTGAAACGAGTCAAGAGAATTCCCAGCGAACCTCACTCCTGGTTCATGCTGAGTTTGCCGAAGCATCCGCCGCGCCACCGGACTCCATCTGATACTCCTGAAGTTTCCTGAACAGCGTTCGCTCGCTGATGCCCAACGCTTGGGCCGTGCGGCGTTTGTTGAAACCGTGGCGTTTGTAGGCGTGCAAGATAACGCGGCGTTCTACCTCGGCAAGGTTCACTTGGCCAAGCTCGGCAATCGGATCGGTGGGTTCCGGAATTGGCGCGGGGGCGGGGGGGAGCGCGGGGAAGTTGCTGGCAGGCTCCAGAACAACACGCCGGCCACCGTCGCGGATCAATTCTTTCAGTTCGCCCACCTCGTTCCGAAGCTCAATCAATGCGCGGTAGATCAGTTCTCGTTCTACCTGTTCGCTGGTTTTTCCGGCAAGGTGAACGATTGCGTTGGGGTTCTCGATCACCGGCGGGCGATTTTCGATATCAAGGTGGCGGAACACTGTTTCTTCGGTGATTTGTGTTCCCCCTTCAAGGGTAATCAGCAGCTCAATAAAATTCCGGAGTTCGCGGATATTTCCCGGCCAGGGATAGCGCATCAGCACCTCGAGCGCGCCACGGGTGATTCCGCTGAAGCTGACCCCGATGCGCCGCGCGGTGGCCGCAGCAAACCAAGCGATCAGGATTGGAATATCCTCCACACGTTCGCGCAGCGGGGGGATGCGAAGCTGTGCGGAATGGAGCCGGTAGTACAGGTCGGCGCGGAACCGGCCAAGCCGAACATCCTCGGCAAGGTCGCGGTTGGTGGCGGCAATCACCCGAACGTTTGCCTTGCGAAGTTCGGTGCTTCCAACACGAGTGAACTCCAGCGATTCCAGCACCCGCAGCAATTTCACTTGGGTTGCCAATGTCATCTCGCCGATTTCATCCAGAAAGACTGTGCCACCATCTGCGGCTTCGAATAACCCTTTCCGCGAATCCACGGCCCCGGTAAACGCGCCCCGTTCGTGTCCGAACAATTCCGATTCTAACAGTGTTTCCGGGATTGCACCGCAGTTGACCGGGATCATTCGCTCGGCAGAGCGGCTGCTAAGTTGGTGGATAGCCTGGGCGAACACTTCCTTGCCAACGCCGCTTTCGCCAACCAGCAGCACTGTCAGGTCGGTTGGGGCAATCTGGCGAATCAGCCGAAGCAGTTCCTCGATAGCCGCCGAACGGCCAACAATGCCAAGTTCTGCCTGGGAGCGTTCGGTGGGTTGCTGCTTGGGCATGATGCTTCGTCGGTGTTGATAGTTGTTGTGCCGTGGCTTCTTCCGCCGTACTCTACACCCGCTCGTGGGTCTGGAACCACTCCTTGATGTAGGAAGAAATTGCCGTGGTTGGCGCGCCGGGGGTGAACAGGTCACCAACGCCTATTTTTTTCAGATCCTCGATATCAGCATCGGACATGATGCCGCCGCCGGTCAGTAGAACGTCATCCATGCCACGCCCCCGCATCAGTTCCAGCACTTTCGGGAAAATGGTCATGTGTGCGCCGCTTAACATGCTGATGCCAATAACATCAACGTCCTCCTGCAAGGCAGCTTCCACAATCATCTCTGGGGTTTGGCGCAGCCCGGTGTAGATCACCTCCATGCCGGCATCGCGCAGTGCTGCGGCAATCACTTTCGCGCCACGGTCGTGCCCGTCAAGGCCAGCTTTGGCAATCAGTACTCGAATCGGTCGGTCCATTGTGTTTCCCTGTGTGTGTTGGTTGTGGTATAACAAGTGTGCTATCACGAAAACCGCAAAAAAATACATCACTTCCCCTGCATGGCAAACCACAGGAAGTAACGGGAAAGCGAAGGGACTTCAATAACAAGCTGTGGAAGCCCCAGCGCAATCGGCTGAACTTTGCGCTGCCTTCTCTATCTTGGAGCGGGAACGCTTCTGGTGGCAGTGCCGTGCCGCCACCGTTGCCGCACTCAATCCGCTTACACACACACCTTGATTATGCCAGCAACGCAGTATCCAAACGCTCAGTTTCTTGCCGCCAGTTTCGCACATCCATCTGGCCAGTTGGCCGAAACGCTTGGGGCAGATATTGAGCAAGGGCTGAGCAACAGCGCGGTTGCCCAGATGCGCGCCCAGTACGGAAGCAACACGATTCCGCAGCCGAAGCAAAAATCCAAGCTGCTGCTGTTCTTGGAACAGTTCAATAATCCGTTGATCTTCATTCTGTTTGGGGCCGCCGCGCTAACGATTGTGGTAAGCGATGTGGGGGAGGCTATCACCATTTTTATTGTGGTGATGTTCAACGCCATTATTGGATTTGTTCAGGAGCAACGCGCAAGCGACCGGCTGAAAGCGGTGATGGACCTTACCGCACCCACCGCCCGCGTGATTCGCAATGGGGCGCAAACCTCAATCGCTGCCGAGGAACTTGTGGTGGGGGATCTGGTGCTGTTAGAAAGTGGCGTGCGAATCCCCGCAGACATTCGCTTGGCCGAGACGGTGGAGCTGACGGTGGATGAATCCATGCTGACCGGCGAATCGCTGCCGGTGCTGAAAAAATCCGATGCACAGCTTCCCGAACGGATTGCTCTGGGTGATAAAATCACCATGGCCTTTGCCGGAACCACCGTCCGGAAAGGGCGGGCAAAAGGGTTGGTTGTTGGCGTGGGTGAGTTCTCCGAAATCGGAAAAATCAGCAAAGGCGTTGCCGAAGCGCAGGACACCAGTTCGCCATTGCAGGAACGGTTGGAGAAATTTGGGAAAGTGATGGTTATTATCATTGCTGCGGTGATTGGAACCATCTTCACGGTTGGACTGCTGCGTGGCTACGAGACAACCCAGATGCTGCTCACCTCCATCGGTCTGGCCGTCTCAGCAATCCCGGAAGGGCTTCCGATTGCTGTCACCGTCGCGCTCTCCATCGGGGTCTATCAGATGGCGCGGCAGAAGGCAATCGTCCGGCGAATGCGTGCGGTGGAGACGCTTGGCTCCACCACCGTCATCTGCTCGGACAAAACCGGAACCCTGACCCGCAACCAGATGACGACCGTTGCTGTTGCCACCGACGACCGTATCTACCAAGTGACCGGCGGTGGCTACCAGCCGGATGGTGAGTTGCTGGATGATGCCGACACACCGATAATCCCAGAATCCGGAACACCACTGTTCTGGACGCTGCAAGTGGGGCTGCTCTGCACCGAATCCTCCTTTGCGCTCAACGACGACGGAAGCCGCGAACTGCTTGGCGACCCAACCGAAGGGGCAATGATTGTTGCGGCAGAAAAAGCCCGTGTGGCCAAGTCAATCCTGAAATCGTGGAAACCCACCACGGTGCTGCCGTTCGAATCGGAACGGATGTTTATGGTGACGCAGATTGACGGCGCGGCGGGAAGCTACTACCTGATAAAAGGCTCGGTGGAAAAAGTGCTGGCAATGTGCCGCAGCGAGCTACGCAAGGAAGGAGAGAGGGGGATAGATATTGCTTGGATTCAGGAGCGTCAGGAGCAGTTCTCGCACCGTGGATTGCGGGTAATCGCCACCGCTTATCTGCCGATTGATCCGACGGCTCCGCCAGATCCAACAACGCTTGAAGGTTGCATTTTTGCCGGATTGCATGGCATTGAGGACCCCCCCCGCGACGAAGCCCGCACCGCCATTGCCGATGCCCACAACGCAGGGATAAAAGTGGTGATGATTACTGGCGACCACGTTGCCACCGCCGTCTCGATAGCGCGCCAACTCAACATCAAAACTGGGCAACAGGTGCGTGCTGTTCCCGGGATGCAGTTGGAGGATATGAGCGATGATGATCTGTACGAGCGGGTGAACACTACCGACGTGTATGCCCGCGTCGCGCCCGACCACAAGCTGCGAATCGTACGGCAGCTTCAGCACCACGGCCACGTTGTTGCCATGACTGGCGACGGCGTGAACGACGCACCAGCACTGAAACAAGCCGACATCGGTGTGGCAATGGGGAGCGGAACCGACGTAGCAAAAGAAGCATCGGCACTGGTGGTGCAGGATGACAATTTCGCCACCATCGTTTCGGCGATTCGATACGGGCGGGTGATGTTTCGCAATCTTCAGCACATGGTGCTGTACGTCCTTTCCACCAGCACCGGCGGGGTGCTAACGCTTACCGCTGCCGTCTTCCTCGATTTCGCGCTCCCGATGTTGGCCGTCCAGCTTCTGTGGATCAACCTTGTCACCGACGGAACCAGTACCATTCCGCTGGCCTACGAGAAGGAGCATGGCGACACCATGAAGGAGCAGCCGCGCCGGCGTTCGGAAGGGTTGGTTAGCGTAAAAATGACCGAGCGAATTTTAGGAAGCGCGTTGATTATGATGTTCGGCACACTGATCGTGTTCGAGGTTGTCCTGGCCCAGTACGGCTACAACGCATTATCGAAAGATATTCCGGCCGACGTGCTGACCTACGCTCGCACCGCAGCATTCACCACGCTGGCGTTATTCCAAATCTGGAATGTTCACAACTCGCGGGCATTGGATCACTCAGTGTTCCAAATCGGTCTGTTTGCCAACCGCCCGTTGCTGGCCGTGACGATACTGGCACTGCTGCTGCAAGTGGCGGCGGTGCAGCTGCCGTTCATGCACAGCTTAATGAAAACAATGCCACTACGGGGCGACACCTGGTTGCTCTGCATCGGCACCAGCATATCGCTTCTGGTGTTGGTGGAAGTGCGGAAATGGGTGGGACGGTTTCTTTTGCGAATAAAGGAGCAACACGCTACGGCGGCATCACACAGATAAACCGCGCCGAAGGAGTGAATCAAAAAAATCAGCAATTCGGTGGTGGTTTTGCTGATAACCGTGATGGGCTTCGGCATACGTTCGGGCGCGCTGCCCCATCTGCTGGCACTCCGTTGGGTGCTCAATCATCCAACGGAGATCGGCAAGAAGTTGCGGGAAATTACCGGAGCAGATACCAATGTCCTGCGAAGCCAAAATCCCTGCCGGATCAACAGAGATGGAAAGGGTAGGGGTTTGGCGCAGCCACGATTCAATAAACACATTGGAAAATCCTTCATACTCACTGGTATTTATCAGCAATGATGCTGATCTCAATAATTCATCAATTTCCTGGGGTGAGAGTTTTCCAAAAATCTGAAGATTGGGAATGGCCGTAGCTTGGCGGTGTAATGCGGCCGTGTACTGCTGGCGTGCGTTGCCCAACACCATAATAAATTTTGCATGAAGATCACTGCATTGCTCTGCCAGCTGAAGAAATAATTCCCCACGTTTTAATGGGCGATAATTGCTAATCCATGCAACAGTTATTTCGGGAGGTTTGATTATTGCTGCTGCAATTTCGGGGTGTAGGTTAGGTAAAATTATGGCCTTCTGGGAAAGGGAATGGGGAAGGAGTTCATATTGCTGTTTGTGCTGCGTAATAATTGCATCGGCGTGGCGCAATGTTCCCCTCATTCTACAATCAGTCCAAACCCCGTAGGGGATTATTGCAGCTTTTTTGATAAAAGATTGCTTGGCACGGGATAATTCGGTAATGCCATGAAATCGCTTTGTGTCCGCATCGCTTGATAATCCAATCACGTACGGAATTTGTTTGCGCTTGCAGTAGCGTACTATCACCCCGCTTTCTTGCAAAATGCTGCGCCCACGCTGATACATAATATCAGGGGAAATTTCTTGAAGGATTTTTGCAATCTGAGTGCTATCTATCTGGAAACCGTAGCTTGGCTGCCGAAACCCATACACACCCACAGCCCCATCATCAGTTTGCCAGCCAACGGACCCTGCTGTTGGGCACAGATATACCACCCGCCAGCCAAGTTGCTGCATTGCTTGCCCGATGTACAATATCTGAGTTTCCACCCCACCTTGTTTTTCGGTGTGGAAGTAGGATCCGGCAATGCATAATGTGGGCATGGTCAGCGGAAGTAGGGATAATAATTTTATGATATGTACCTCAGTTCCTTCTCTCAACGCCTCTGCAACTATCCGGAACAATGGGGCGGCAAAGCTACGATTTCCGGAATTGGTGAGCTATCTTCGTTGTAAGCATTATTTCCCGTTGTTCCCAGTATCCTACTCATACTTCCCACACAGCATGACCTTTGAAGAACGCTACCAGCAGTACCGCGCCCAGGCCGACGAGCGAATTATTCAACTTCTGGAACGCACCGAACCGCAATCGCTGTACCAGCCAACCCGCTACGTGCTGGAAGCCGGGGGGAAACGCGTCCGTGCGGTGTTGGTGATGCTGGCTGCCGAAGCTGTTGGCGGCAATCCCGACGCAGCGTTGGATGCTGGGGCCGCCGTGGAAATCCTCCACAATTTCACCCTTGTTCACGACGACATCATGGATCGCTCGGCCACCCGGCGTGGTCGGCAAACTGTGCATACCCGCTGGGATGAAGGGACTGCAATTCTGGTGGGGGATGTGATGATTGGCATTACCTACCAGATCATCCTGCGCAGTGTTCAATCACGCCAGCCCGAAGTTCTTGCTGCCGTCTCGCAAGGGTTGGTGGATGTCTGCGAAGGGCAGATGTTGGATAAAGATTTCGAGACCCGCGCCCGGGTTCAGATGAATGAGTACCTGCAGATGATTACCATGAAAACGGGCCGCTTGCTGGAAACCGCTGCCGAAGTTGGCGGGCTGATCGGCGGCGGAACAGCCGCACAGATTGCCGCACTCTGCGAACACGCCCGGCATCTGGGCTTGGCCTTCCAAATTCAGGATGATCTGCTGGACATCACCGCCGCTGCCGACGAGCTTGGAAAACCGATTGGCGGCGATGTGATGGAAGGGAAGCGAACATGGCTAATTGTGCAAGCATTGGAGCGAGCAACCTTGCCAGACGATCGCCAGTTGCTCCATCGCTTTCTTGCCAACAAAGGGCTTCCGCCGGAAGATGTGCCGGCAATGCGCGAACTGTACCAACGCAATGGAGTGATTGAAGCCGCCCAGCAAGAAGTACGCCTGCATACCGAGCGGGCCGAATCTGAGCTTCAACATCTTCCCGAAGGGGAGGCGCGCCAGATGCTTGCGTGGTTCACCCAGATGCTGCTGAATCGTCGGTTCTGAATCTCGTTCTCTGCCGACTTCATTCGTGCTGGGTGGGAGAGCGGAGAGAGGGGAGCCAAAGCTGAAGAGGGGAGAGCATAGAGAAACGGTGAGATGACAACAAAAAAAACGGGCAGTGATGCGTTGTGCATCACCGCCCGTTTTGTTGTTCGGATTACCGCAATCCCGTGAGATTAGTCGTTCGGGATTACCTCAATCATCACGCCACGGTTGTACTGGCGGCCTTCCGGCATCGAGTTGTCGAAGCTGAGTTGCGACTGCTCTTCACCGTAGCCCACAACTTCGTAGGTGACGGTTTTTCCAGTTTTTCCGGTTTCCCCTTTCAGCATATCCCGCACCTCGCCCGCACGCGATTTCGACAAGCGATAGTTCACGTCGGCGTTCCCAACTGCGTCGGTGTGGCCTATCACATAGACGGTGGAGCCGTCATCAATGCGTGGGGCAACCACGGTTTTCAGGAAGGTGTCGTACAGGCGCACTGGATCGTCGGATCCATACGGGAAGACAATCGTGAAGCGGCGTGCCGGCTTGCTCAGGCCATCTTTCCGCACCAACTCAAAGTCCTTGGTTTGGCGGATCACTTGGCCGTCGGTAGTGGTGGCAATCACTTCGGCGGTGTATTTCCCTTTTTTCAGATCCTTCATCATCTCGCGCGAGTCAATCCGCTGGTTTGCGTGGTCGAATGGGCCGTAGGTAAGTTCCTTCCCTTCGCCAGTGATTTTCACTTGCCAGCTTGCAATTTTTCCTTCCTCAACATTCAGCACCAAGTCGTTTTCGATGGAGGAGGTCTCGATGGAGGTGATGCGAACCGGCTCGTTCTTGATTGGTGATGTCACCAAATCAACGCGGCGGTTTTCGGCATTGACCAGCGGGCGATCCTCGGCTGGCGTGCGTGCCGAACCGGATGGCACAGCTGGAAGTTCGCGATCCTCGACGCTGATGCGGCTTGCATCAATGCCAACGGTGTTTACCAGATAGTCTTTGACTTTGTTTGCCATCGATGCGCCATCCTTGGCTCCGTAAGGCCCGGCTGCTCCGGATAGTTTCACGGTGGACGATGGATCCGCTTTCATCCGTGTGCCGATGATGTTCATCACGTTGTGGTAGATGTTCATCTGGGCTGCGCGGCGTTTGGTGAGGTCAATCTTGCCAGCCTCGGTGGAATCCATCAGGTCGTTCTCATTGAATGTGGCGATATCGCTGCTGCTGATCTGCTCGTAGCGGCTTGGAATGTCGGCTGAAGTTGAGTCGAAGAAGACAGCGTTGATAACCGGGAAGAACTCCTCGAACTGGCGTTGGCGCAGATACCCACCCGCCGGGGTTGCCAGCGCAAGGTTGATGATCCCGCTCCCATCTTCCGTTGCCACTTCGTCCAGCGGTGGCATGATCCCCATCTTCAGGGCAATGCCGGCGCGGATGTTTGGCGTGCTCCAGATGTCATCGAACTTATCTTGATCTGCCTCGATGATGGTGATGCCGCGTTGGTGAAGCATCCAGGAGCTTTCAATCCATGGAGCCAAGTACCAGCGGAGGTCGGCCATGCGGTCGTTCAACACAAAGTCGTAGCTGAAGCCGCCGCCGAAGCCAACGGTAAGGGAGTTGATGTCGGTGATCTCTTGTGCGGTTGCCGAACTTGGCTGGCCAAACGGGTTCGGGTCGGTGAAGTCATACTCGCCGCTCATGTTGATGCCGAACAGCGGGCCGAACGTCATGTAGAAAGGAGATTTGCTGACCAAGTTCAGCCGAAGCATCGGCTCGATAGTAACGTAGCTGCTGCGAGTGTCGAATGTTTTGTCGTAGCCGAATGTGGGGTCGGTGACTTTTGTGTTGCGGACATCGAAGCTGGCACGCAGCTGCGCACCCCACCAATTCTTGGAATTGTACTCGGCCATCAAGCCAATGTACGGGCCGATCCCCGTTCCATCGTTGGCCACAAAGGGGGCAAAGTTGCTGGTGGTTCCGTCCGGCTGTAGGTTCTGGTAGCCAAACGCGCCGAAGTTGTAGTTCAACCCAGCGTTCAGCCCGATACGCCACGGGGCTTCAATCTGTGTGCGGCTTTGCGCCTGTGCTGATACTGCCAAAGCTAACACGCCAACCACAGCCAGCGAAAGCTGTGCGAAGTGGTGTGCAAGGTTCCGTTTCATGGTCAACAGACTCCTGTAATGTGTATGAGTTTTTGAGAAGATCATCAAGATTCTGGTTCGTTCAAGAGAGTAGGATATAACGCCCGGCGCGAAGCAATCGCGATGCCACTGTAACCAGTGCCCATTCGGATGCCTTCGGCTTCACATTGAACCGCCAGCACCACCGAAACGGCGCAAAGCGGAGAAATGTTGGCGCGAACATCGGGGAGAAATATCAAATGGCGGGTTCAGAATTGTAAGAAGGGGGGGGAGGAAGGGATTTCCAAACAGCCAAACTGGCAGAAATGGAAAGACCAAACTCCACTACCGTTCACTGCTTCTGCTACGCTGGCGTTGGATCACCGCAAGCAATGCGTCGGCAGCAATGGCAATGTCCTGCTGTGTGGTGAATCGCCCAAACGAAAAGCGAACCGCACCACGTGCTTGCGCCGCCGGAAGCCCCAATGCCAACAGCACATGGCTGGGCTGCTGACTGCCAGAAGTACAGGCGGATCCGTTGGAGACGGCCACCCCCGCCAAGTCCATTCCCACAATCAACCCTTCTCCATCCAATCGCTCGGCATCGGCAAAGGTGATGTTCAGGATGTTCGGCAACGCCCCTTCGTGGGGGGTGATGATCCGAAGCTCCGGGATCGCCTGCAACAACTGCCGAAGCTGGTTGTTCAGCTGCGTAAACATCTCCCGTGATTGCTCCATCCGTTCGGCACACAACTGCGCTGCCATTGCAAACCCCGCCGCTAACTCGGGCGATTCGGTTCCACCACGCCGGTTCCGTTCCTGCGCGCCGCCGTGGATCAGCGGCTCAAGCTCAAGCTCCTTGCTGACAAACAACGCCCCAATCCCTTTTGGGCCGTGGATTTTGTGGGCCGATAGCGTTGCCATATCCACCCCAAGCTCCCGCACATTGAACGGCAGTTTGCCAAAGGTCTGCACGGCATCGGTGTGGAAAATTCCGCCGGCTTGGTGGGCGGTTGCTGCAAGCTGGGAGATTGGGTTGATGGTTCCTGTCTCGTTGTTTGCGTGCATCACCGAGACAAGCGGCTTTCCTGAGATTGCCGTATCAGCCAAGCATTTCTGAAGTTCCTTCGGCGCAACTCGCCCTTCGTGATCCACCTCCATCATGTTCAGGGAAGCCCCCATCACCTCCAAAAATTCGGCAGGGTGAAGCACTGCGTGATGCTCGGCGCGGGGGATCAGCAGCGTTGGCCAATCGCCGGTGGATAGCTTCTGTTGCAGCGCAACGCCTTTCAATGCAAGATTGTTTGCCTCGGTTCCGCCGCTGGTGAAAATTATCTCCTTCGGTTCGGCTCCAATACTTGCTGCAATCTGCTGGCGCGATTCCTCCAGAATGACCCGCGCCAGTTGCCCGCCACGGTGCACCGAACTTGCGTTGGCCTGGGTTTGGGCGCGCACCTGCTCCATCCGTTGGAGTACTTCCGGAGCAATCGGCGTGGTTGCGCTGTTATCAAGATATGCTGGCATGGCAGGGTTCAGGAACTATGTTTTTTAGGCGCGGAGGGGAAGCGGTGCGGCGCATCACCGCAGTGCTGACTCGATTGCGGTACGGCCATCAGTTTTGTCGTCGCGGTATTTCAGGATGATTGGAGTGGATAGACTTAAGCCTTGCTCCTGGGCCCACGGGTCGCGGATTGGGCGGCTGCCGCCGATCACTACCGCGCCTTCGGGAATTTCCAGGGTTCCGGTTTCGGCTGAAGAAAGTATCCGCTGGTTTGGCACGTCGTACACCCGCGACGAAGCCGTTAGCACCACCCCAGCCGCAAGCACCGCACGGCGGCGAACAATGGTTCCTTCGTACACGCCACAGTTCCCGCCAACCAGCACATCATCTTCGATAATCACCGGGTTGGCTCCCACGGGTTCTAACACGCCACCAATCTGCGCGGCCGCGCTAAGATGAACCCGCCGCCCAATCTGGGCGCAGGTTCCCACCAGTGCGTGCGAGTCCACCATGCTCCCTTCGTCCACGTAGGCGCCGATATTGATGTACATCGGCGGCATACAGATCACCCCCGGGGCCAGATACGCGCCGTCGCGGATTGCCGAACCCCCGGGAACCAGCCGCACATTGTTCTGGAGTTCAAGGCTTCGCATCGGCAAGTTTTCTTTGTCGAAAAAACTGAAACCGCCAGTGGAGGCATCGGCTAACTGGCCAGCGCGGAAGCCGAGCAAAATCCCCCGTTTCACCCAAGCGTTCACCTGCCATCCGCCATTTCCATCCGGCTGGGCCGAGCGAACTTGACCGCTGTTGAGCAGTGCTTTCAGCTCAGAAAAAAGGGCGTTGGCTTCTTGGAGAGGAAGTTCGGAAATCGGCAATGCAAACAGTTCATCAATGCGTGTTTGAAGGTGGCTCATGGTTAATGGTTGTTGGAAATTGGGTTGATAAAGAGGGAGAGTACGGGGCGGCGCTGTGGATTGTAGAGCTACCAGCTTCCCCCTGTTTTTGCCAGAAGTGCCGCGCCGATAATCCCAGCATTATTCTGGAATCGGGCGGGGCGTAGCTGGACATCGCGGCTGATGGATTGCATCAGGCGGGCGCGTAGGCTGCGTCGTGCGGGTTCCAGAAGGTAGCGTTCGGCTTGGGCGATTCCCCCGCCAATAATCACCAGATGGAGGTCTAGAAGGTTCATTGCCGAAGCAAGCCCTGCGCCAAGAATTTCCCCCATTTCTTGCAAGAACTCTGCAGCAAACGGATCGCCAGCTTCGGCAGCGTCGTTGATCAGTTTTGGCTCCAATTCCTTTCCATCGGCCAGCATTGTGTGCAGCAGCGATTCGGGGAAGCGGGAGAGTTGGGATGCGGCAAGCGCGGTCATGTAGCGTTGCCCCAGATAGGCTTCCACACAGCCGCGTGCGCCGCAGTTGCAGAGTTGCCCGTTCATCGCAACCGATAGGTGGCCAATCTCCCCCGCGCCGCCGGTGGCTCCGCGCCAGATTGCTCCGTTGCTGATAATGCACCCCCCCACACCGGTTCCCAGTGTGATGAAAAGGAAATCACGGTCGGTTGCGCCGGGGGCTTGTGCTTCGGCAAGTGCTGCAACGTTCGCATCGTTCTCGACGGCTATCGGAAGCGGTTGCTTCAGCAACGGGCGCAGCCGCTTGGCCACGGGAACAACCTCCCACCCTGGGAAGTTTGGCGGGTAAGAAATTTCCCCCCGTTGATTGATAACCCCCGGAACCCCCAGCCCCACACCCGCAACCGGTTCATGCTGTTCGTCCAGCAGTCTGTTGATTCCTTCAGCAATCCGTGCCAGCACTGCATCAACGCCAAGCTGGGCGTTGGTGGGGAGCGCGAATTGGTGCCGGATCTGGCAATCGGGGGAAACAAGGCCAAACTTCAGAGTGGTTCCGCCAACATCCACCCCAATCGCTGGTTGGCCCAACGGTGTGCTGTTGTTGTGCAAGCTCATTCGGGGACGCGGTAGATGATTTCACCGCTGCGGACCATTCCGTAGCGTTCGCGGGCAAGCCGCTCGATGGTGGAGGTGTCGGCGGTGTATCGGCTGATCTCGCGCCGCAGGGAATCGGACTTGGCTCGCTCGGTGTTCAGCTGGCCGCGTGTTTCGGCAGCTTGCGATTCCAACTGAATGCGGCGAAGCACCCCACGGCTACCAAAGGTGGCAATGGCCAGCACCGGCAGCGCGACCACCAGCACCAGCAAGGTGCGGCGGCGCATCGTCAGCGGCGTTGGGCGGAAACGGCGGCGGAAAAGTCTCATCGGAAAAAATTATGGCATTGGTTCGCGGTCGTACTCCCCTCGCTCGATTGGCCCGTCGTCGAACTCCCCAATGTTGTTCATCCGCTCGAACATCTCATCAATCTCCTGCTCGGCGGGGTCTTCTTCCTGTGGTAGATCCCAGATTGATCGGACTCCAAACGGGTCATCCACCGTCGGCTCAAGATGCCCTTCCTCGGCAAGCATGGTGATGGTGTAGCGGCGGTCGTCGCCGAACGTCACGTAGTAATCGTGGCCGGCATCCAGATGCTCGGCCAACTCCATTGTGGAAAGGTGATCCTCTTGTTCGGTGACAAGGTGCGTGATCGTCCCCTGGTCATCGGTGAGGATTCGTACAATCTCCGGCATAGCACTCGGCTCCTACGTCGCAGGGACGTAATTTTGTGGAGAAAAAATTAGGCTACGGGGCTGTTCGTCATGGCCAGCAACGGATTGCCAACATGCAAGAAGAGAGTTCTGCTCGGATTGCTGATTAGCAGCTCAGAGTGCATGAAGTGAGCAAGGGGAAATGGCCAATGCCAAACCAATATCTATCCTGCACTCTGAGTTGCAAACCAACATGATGACGAACGCCAACTCAACTTACTCAATCATCAGGAGAAAACACACCGTGAAGAACAGTTTGATTGCAGGGCTGATTGCCCTAACCGTGGCTTTTGCAGCTTGTGCCAAAGAAGAAAAAGCCGCCGAAACCACCAAGCCAGAAGCCGCGCCAGTTGCCGAGAAAAAAGTTGAAGCAACGCCAGCAATGGATCTGAACAGCCCAAACGTCGTGAAAATTGCACTGCCAACCATGCAATGCGAATCGTGCGCCAAAACAATCAAGGGGGCGGTGAAAGGGGTGAGCGGTTATGAAGATGCCACCGTTGACGTTGACAACAAAGTTGCATTCATCCGCGTGGCAAACAACACGCCGGAAATGAAAATGGAGTTGGAGAAAGCGATTGCCAAATCGGGCTACAGCACCGAGAACGTGCAGCGCGACCAAGCCGCCTACGATGGCTTGGATGAATGCTGCAAAGAAGATGGAATGAAGAAGTAATCGTTTTGGGCTACTGCCGAAGCACTCACACAAGGGAGCATCGTTCAATCGAGGCTCCCTTGTGTGTTCTACGCGCAAAATTTGCCGAAGCCTTCCCCTTGAACGCACGCTGTGGCAGGAGGCGAGACCGTTCCCACCATACGTCTCTGCGCCCACAGCACAACGAACAATCAAGCACAGCAAACCAGCATGGATATTATCCGCATCGAACGCCCAACTTCCCCGCTACGTGGCCAGGTTCATGCGCCGGCTGATAAATCTATCACCCACCGCGCCTTGCTGTTTGGCGCGCTGAATCGCCGTGCAACCCACATCCTGAACCCTTCCGTATCTGCCGATTGCTTGGCCACTGCAAACCTGCTGCAAACATTGGGCTATCGTTTGGTCGCCAGCCAGAACCAGGTTACTCTGTTTCCCCCCGAAGCTCCATTATCCCGCAATTCCGAGCCGCTTTGGATTGATTGCCACAACAGCGGAACAACCGCGCGAATGTCCATGGGGTTGCTTGCCGCAACCGCTGGAACGTTTCAATTAACGGGGGATGATTCGCTGCGGAAACGCCCGATGGAGCGGGCCGCTGCGCCGCTTCGTCTGCTTGGTGCATCGGTGGAGGTTGCAAACGGAACAATGCCGATCACCATTCATGGAAAGGAAGGGCTGGCGGGTTATCAGGGCGATCCGATTCCTGTGGCTTCGGCGCAAGTCTGGACTGCGTTGGCGTTGGCTGGATTGCGTTCGCGGGATGGAGTAATCCTTCGCCAAACCACCCCCATGCGGGATCACTCTGCACGGATGATGGAGCATCTGGGGATGCCGCTATCAACCGCCAATAGCCTATCAACAATTCATCCTGCAAGGTTGGATGCTGAAGTCGTCATCTCCATTCCGGGCGACCTTAGCGGGGCGGCATTTCTGGTGGCTGGAGCGGTGTTGGTCCCTGGCTCGCATCTGGTGATTACTGATGTTGGATTGAACCCCACCCGCATCGCCTTCTTGCAGGCATTGCGGGGGATGGGAGCCCAAGTGCAATGGGAAGTTGAACGTGAGATAAACAACGAGCCGCGTGGCTGCATCACCGCCGAGTATTCCCCCGATCTGCGCGGCATTGAGTTGGACCCAGCCAACCGGAAAACCCAGCCCGCCCCCTCCGTCGCCCAGATGATGGATGAGCTTCCGTTGCTTGCATTGGTTGCGGCCCGTGCCGAAGGATCAACGGTGATCCGTGGTGCGGGGGAGCTTCGTGTGAAGGAATCGGACAGAATTCGCCAAACAGCGGCGGTGCTTCGTGCGCTGGGGGGGGAAGTGAAAGAATTGGAAGATGGTTTCAGCATCACTGGAGTTCAGGAACTGCACGGTGATTGCCGGATTGATCACGCTGGCGACCACCGAATCTGCATGATGGCTGCCATAGCCGGATTAGTGACCAAACAACCAGTTGAAATCCCCAACCCCTCGGTCGCGGAAGTGTCGTTCCCGAAATTTTGGAAGGCGTTATTGGGCGGAAGAGATCAGAAGAGAGCGGAGGGAGGAGGTATAGCTCTGGTGAAAGGGTGAAGTGTTCACTGACCAAATACTGCGTAAGGTCAGTTAGTCGCTCACAATAAATACACAGTTGGAAGGCGGAATGTGTGCTTCTGACTTCCAATGCCCTACACAGAGATATGAGCCTGAAGGTAATGCCGCTATTTCCAAGCGAACAGTATGGGTACCTCGCTCATACTGTTGTGCGGGTTGAGTTTTTACAATTTCACCATGTGAGTTATAGATCATTAGCAATAATTCCATTGGTTTATACTCGAGTGCTTTCAGATTGCGAAAACAGGAAAAAAGTAGGATATTGGGTTTGTGATAGAACTAGACACGAAAACGCGCACGGCACTGCGTGAACTCCAACGCAGAGAGAAAGATACTCGCC
>JADZEY010000083.1 GCA_020850315.1 Armatimonadota bacterium
GCTTTTCCCAACCGAAGGCATCGTACAGCATGACGTGCTTGGGAAGGGAAGGGAGCCATTCTTCGGCGCGGATCACGTGGGTAATGCCCATCAGATGATCGTCCACAATGTTGGCCAAGTGGTACGTGGGGAAGCCGTCGGACTTCAGCAGAATTTGGTCATCAATGGTGCGGTTGGCAAAGACGCTTTCGCCGCGAACAATGTCTGTGGTGCGGGTTTCGCCGGTAAGCGGAATGAACAGTCGGATAGTGTGTTCGGCACCTTCGGCCAGCAGCCGTGCGGTTTCTTCCGGCCCCAGCGTGAACTGGTTCCGCATCGAGGTGCGGTCGTACTTTGGGGCAATGCCTGCTTTTTGCTGGCGTTCGCGCATCCGCTCAATTTCTTCGGAGGTGTCGAAGGCGTAGTAGGCTGTGCCGCGTTCAATCAATATCTGGGCGTGGTGGCGGTACAGTTCGGTCCGCTCCGACTGGCGGTAGGGGCCGAAGGCACCGCCAACGTGTGGGCCTTCATCGAACTCAATCCCCGCCCAGCTGAACATTTCGATGATGTTTTGCTCGGCCCCTTCAACGTAGCGTGTTTGGTCGGTATCCTCGATGCGGAGGATACACTGGCCGCCGTGGTGGCGGGCAAACAGGTAGTTGTACAGCGCGGACCGAAGGCCGCCAACATGCAGCAGCCCGGTTGGCGACGGAGCAAAACGAACGCGGACCATAGCGGGATTTGGTAAAAATGGAGGCGGGCCATGTGCGCACCACTGGCGCACGGCCTACCGATTGACCATAAACGAAAAAAGCACCGACGGAAGCAGTGCTTTTTTGGGGCGAGTGATGGGACTTGAACCCACGACCTCCTGGGCCACAACCAGGCGCTCTAACCACCTGAGCTACACCCGCCATATCTGGGACTAAAAATCAGGGGTGGCAAACTTAGCGGATTCCAAGCGGCAGAGCAACTGTGGAATGTAAAATTGAGTTTGGAAGCGGCGGCTGTGCCAGTTCTGGTTGCGAACGTGGCATCCAGCGACGGAAGCAACGCAGAGTGCTTATGCGGTAAATAGTACATCATTATTGACTTCGGCAGCAACTGCGGCCCAATCGGTGTTGGGGGCAAGCGCGGCGGGGTCCAAGTGTGTGGCCAGCGACGGGATTGGGCTTATCAATCGCGATTTGGGGAATTTCCAGAAGAAGTAGGTAAGCCCCTGGACGCATCGCCAAATGTGACGGTCGCGCGGGGTTCGCGGGATTGTGAACAGCCGATGGATCCACGCATCACGCTTCAGCGCACGAACGCGCGCCCCAAACGTCATGCAGGTGGATTCCACCGTGCGCCAATGCCGATCCCCGGCCAGCATCACCCTGCTGCGCCCGCCGCCAGCATCGTCGGTTCGGGTGTAGCGGTCTAGGTGGTCGAACAGGGTGATGTAGTCAACCTTCGGCAATTCCCCAAACGCGCCCAGCATCTGCTGGAATGCTTCCGGCTGATAGAGGTAGTCATCCTCCGCGAAATAGACAAGATCACTGCTTGGCAGGGCGGTTGCCAACGCCAGAACTTTCCGGTACGACGGGCTGTTCCCCAAGCCGGGGAATGAGACGACCTTCCCCCAGTTGGCCATTACCTGCAACCGGTCGTCGGGCATGGGGCCATCGTTGATAAACGTCAGCGTTGCCCGCAAACGGATATGCTGCCAAGCGCGAAGGAAGCTCCGCAAGCAGAGCATTTTTGAATGGAAGGCCGGGCGATCTTTCCCGTTATCCCCCCCAGTGGAGCGGTAGAAAAAATGGATGGTTTGTTGCGACATCAAGAGCAGAGCTAAGAACGGAATTGCGAGCAGGCAATGACAGAGACAAGAAACTGCCACACGATTGAGAACAAAATACGGATTGCCAATGCCCCAAAAGGGCCGCCGGAATGTTGCAATGTTCGCGAATGTTTTCTTCCCGATTCCCGTAACCTTCTCCATTTTTTTGGTTCTGTTGCTGTATCAATTCTTTTTCTCAGTAGTTTTGCCCCGGCTTTGGGGTGGATTGCTGCGCTCTGTTTTCTTCCGTTAGCAGAACCCGATTACGTGTGTGAGGAATAATCAACACCATAGTACAGCATTGCTGATGACGCTGGGCTTGCTTGGCATCATCTGGTTTTCTGCGTGCCGCGACCCGCTATCGGTTGCGCCGGTTGTCACCCAGGTCAACCCGCACGATGCTGCAATCCTGCGCGACTCCGTTTTTCTTCGCAGCCCGGGCGATAGCATTTACGCCAGCGTCAGCTTGGATAGCAAAACACAGCAAGTGGTGTTTGCAACCCAAGTTCTGCGCCCCGATGTCTATAATGCCGAAATCAATGGAGCCTACTACCTCACCATCCAAGCCACCCGCGACGGGCTGGGTGGGGATTATGAGATTATCTCCCTTCGGCTGGATGGCATCCGTGATACTGGGGTGTACGTTATCAATGGCCCGTACATCGCACCAAAAAATGGGATTGACACCTCGCTCCCCCTCTACTACGGAGCCACCTACGAGCGGAAATTGCAGGGGGGATTCCCCGACACCTACAACACAACCATTGTTCGCGGGGAAATCCACATTCTGAAGATTGATGAAGAGTTGGGGGTGATGATCGGCAGCTTCTGGTTTGTTGCCCGCAACTCCAACGGCGATGAAGTTGTTGTTGAGGGCGGGACTTTCCGCATCACCCTTAGAAAATAGCCGATGCAGGGCCGCCCCGCTACCTACCCAATTTTTGCACTATCCGCAGGTGAGAACTTTTGCTGGGATCGTTGTCTTTATCGTAGCACTATGACGAAGACGTTCAGCAATCGCTCCTTACTGCACAGCATTATGAAGCACCCTATTTCCTCCATTCTCCCCTGCATTGTGGCTGCAATGCTTCTTTCCATGCTTTTTTCTACCGCAATCCATGCCCAGCCTGTTGATTCGGTTGGAATCAGCACCGTTAGCAACGTCCAGTTTTCCGTGACAAACAATGGGATAATTGCCTACAACCCATCGGCGCGCGCGGGAAGTTTTATTGCCCCACGCGGAAGCAAGTCGCAATATCTGTTTGGCGGTGGGCTGTGGTTTGGGGCACAACGGATTGTTGGCGATACGGTGCAACGGCTGGTCTTTTCCACCTACAACCCCGTTACTAACCGAAGCGCGGCAATGCCCGGCGATGCCTTCACCAACGACACCGCCGCCCCCCCAATCGTCTATCACTCCACCGATTACGACCGCTGGAACGGGACACCATCCGCCGGCAACGGAAAACCCAACTGGCCACTGTGGTTACAACCCACACAACTACTTGCCACCCCACTGCTGCCGGGGGACTTCGAGCCGGTGAACAGCAAAAGAATACAAGGGGAATACCGCCAACCTGCATTCGTTGGGGTTGCCGACGAGCAGTTCACCGTGCGCTACCACGACCGCGACCTTACGCGCTACGAGACCAGCATCGCAGCCGCAACCGAGCGTGGCTATCCGATTGGATTGCAGGTTCAGCAGAACATCTATGCCTGGCAATCAGACCCGCTGAAGCATGTGGTGGTGGTGCAGTACGCCATCACCAACATCAGCGGCCAAACGCTTTCGGAGTGTGTGGTTGCGCAAATTTCCGACCCCGACATCGGCCAGCACCGTGGCAACGATCACGCTGTTTTCTACACACGTGATCCTTCGCTACGCGCCTGCTATGCTTGGAGCGATACCGAACAGGGTGAGAAACTGGGCGCGCTGGCAACGGTAATTCTGGAGGCCCCAACCGTCCAGCCGGGTGCTGTGGTTGGCACTGACAGCCGCACCGACTACCGCAATCTTGGAAGGGTCGGCTGCTTCGCTACGTGGCGGCGTTCCGACTCCATCCCCTACCCCGTCACCGATCTTGAGCGCGCCACCTTGCTACAGAAACAATCGTTCGCGCCCGACACCACTGCGGGCGATCAAGTGGTGCTGCTTGGCTCCCATCCATTCACCATGAAACCGGGTGATGTTGCCCATTTTGCCGTTGCTTACGTGGTGCTGGATAGCGTGCCGAACCGCGCCGCAACTGGCAACCCCAACGGCACAGCAGCCATGGGGGCCATGCCCGAATTGGAAGAGCTTGTGCGAGAAGCCGAGGAGGCCTACTACCAACAACCCACCGTGAGTTCAGCCGAGCCTCTATATCAGCCTTCAACCGTAGCGTTGCCAACCATGCGGCTGTTCCCGAACCCGACGGATGGGTTGGCAACCGTTCGATTCTTCCTTCCTTCATCATCGAACACTGGGCTGCGGGTATTTAACAACTTGGGGGAGCAGGTGGCGGGGCAAGAACTTGGCACGCTTGCTGCCGGAGAACACAGCCTGCCGCTGACGATGGAGCTTCCGCGCGGGGTCTATCTGCTTGAGCTTACCGCCGGGGCCGAACGGAACACATGCCCGTTTGTTGTTCAGTAGCTGTTGGGAAATGCCGAATGCAACGCAGGTTCAGTAGTGATGATTTTCATCAACGAACTCTACTCTGGCGCCTTCACCGGAACTCTGCTGGGTGAAGTCACGCCGTCAGGCCTATTTTCCTTCCAGCATCCTCTATCGCTGTTCTCTCGATGAATCAACGCCAAGCAATCATCCTTTTCCTTCGGGATGGCCAGGAAGAAGCGCTGCTGAAGCCGCTTCCGCAGGGGTGTGTTGCTGGCGGATACCGGCAGCTGAATAGAAGGATTGCCGAATGGCTAACAACCACTGCCGCTGCCCGAACAGCCGATCTGATTGTGGTGGGGACCGAGCGCATCAGCGGGGTTGCCACACTCCCCCAGCGTGGCATTGGTTTTGGCGAACGCATCACCAACGCCTTCCGCGATGTGTTCGCGCTGGGCTACGGCCAAGCGGTGATAGTTGGCAACGATTGCCCCACGCTTGCCCCCAACGAAATCGCCGATGCCTTTGCCAGGCTTCAGCAAGGGGCTGCCGTTACCGCCGCCCCAGCGTGCGATGGAGGTGCGTACCTTGTTGCCGTTGCCGCCAGCGGATTTCACCCCACCAACTTCGCCAAACTACCCTGGCAGACAGAGTCTCTGTTTGCCGCATTGATGGCGCTTCCTGGGGCCACATCGGTTGGCCCAATCCGTGCGGACTTCGACACGTGGGTCACCTCAGCTGCACGCTACGCACTGCGGCAACTGATGGGCCTCACCAGCAGAGATATTTTCCCGTTCCGTATCCAGCCCCGCTCACTCCTTACGCACTCCATCTGGAGGGCCATTGCCCGCCCACACCTTCCCGCACCGCCCAGTATCTGACGTTCCCATTTCCAGCAACCGCATTCTGCGGCTTTGCCGGGTGTAGCATCGGCTACGCCTGGTTTCCTTTGCGCGCTTACTTGGCAGTAATCGTTCTGGGAAATACTACTCCGTATCTGTTGGAACCCCTTCGTGCCGATCAAGCTATCTGGCAATGATTTGCCAACCGATAGGCACGTTCACGTCAGCTACAACAACAACCTATGCAGCATACTTTACCACGTTTCAGCACGTTCATACAACGGGCATTTCTGGTTGCTTCGGCAATCATTGCGCTAACGGCAGCCGCTGCCGCCGAGGATATTGAAGTCGCCATCAGCAATGGCGTAACCCGCCAACCGGTAGCCGGAATCATGGTGACGATTGAGAACGCCGGGATTGGATTCCGGGCAACCACCACCACCAACGAACAAGGGAAAGTTCGATTTTCGGGACTGACAACATCGGGCGCGTACACCGTCACCACCGATGACTCCGAAGAATATCTGCCCGGCCGCATGACCAACATCATCCTGCGGTCCAATGCACCACGCAGTATCAACCTGGTGCTAATCCCAAAACGGACCGCCGAGTCGCGCACGATTACGGTCATCGGAAGTGGCTAGGCCGAACTCAACAGCATCAACGCCGAGGTCTCCTCCACCATCAGCACCCGCCAAATTGAGGATTTACCGGTGGAAGGGCGCGACCTTACCCGCGTGTTGTTCCGCCTTCCGAACGTTACCCAGGCCACCGGCTTCTTCACCGAAGCTCCGAACGTCAGCATCAACGGCGTGAACGGCCTGTATGCCAACTATCTGGTGGATGGAATGGATAACAACGAGAACTTCCTGGGGGGGCAGAAATTTGCCATGCCCAGCGGCTTTGCCCAAAGCGTAACGGTGCTGGCCAACAATTACTCCACCGAGTTCGGACGCACCGGAAGCGGCATCTTTAACATCACCACACGATCGGGAAGCAACGCCATGTCGGGTGAGGTCTTCTACCTTGTCCGTCCGGGACCTTCGATTGATGCCGGCAATCCCTACGCCCAGCGCGACCTTTCCGGCAACCAAGTGAAAGATGGGTTCCAACGCCACCAAGCTGGCGTTGCCGTTGGCGGCGCGATTGTTCCCGACAAAACGTTCTTCTACGCCAACTTCGAGCAGACCTTCGACCTGAAGGACAACCTTCTATCAGTCCCCCAACTGAACATTAGCGAAACCGTTCGCGGGACTAACAACTTCAGTTTTGCTTCCTTCAAGATCAATCATTTCTGGAGCGAGCAGTTCAGTTCATCGCTGCGGGCAAATGTTGGGTTGGTGGGGATTGAACGGCAAGGGGGCGGCTTGGAAGGGGGCATCGGGTTTCCGTCGTCGGCCAACACGCAAGATCGGAACTCGGTGCTGATCGCTTCGCAGAATATCTACACCGGCAAAGGTTTTACCTACGAAGGGAATCTCCAGTTCAGCCGATTCCGCTGGAACTATGCAAATCCCGCAAACCCCACAAGCCCGCAAGTCTTTGTGCTGGATTCCAGCGGGAACAACGCGCTGGCGGTGTTGGGCCACCCCGGCTACGTTTTTGATGATGTTGAGAACACCATCAACGTCCAGCAGAAAATCAGCCTGCCGATGGGGAATCATCGCCTGAAGTTCGGTGCCGAACTTCTTTCGGCTGATTTTGCGCTAACCGGCGGCGGCAACCCCAACGGCAACTACACCGTGCAGCTAAACGGCCAACAACAGCGCGACCTTGCTGCACGCCAGCTGGGGTCGGGGCTTGGCATCAACGACATTCCGTCGGATGTGGCGGTGCTGAATTATGGCATCGAATTGCAGCAGGCATCCTTTGGCAAGCGGCAGAATATCTTCAGCATCTATGCCGAGGATCTGTTCTCGGTCAGCAGTGATCTTAACCTCACAATCGGCCTGCGCTACGACTACGACAACCTATCGGTTGGCGGCAGCGACGCTGGCGACCTTGACAACATTGCCCCACGCCTGAGCTTCAACTACAAGCTGGATGAGCAGAGCGTTATTCGTGGGGGATACGGCCTGTTCTACGACAAAATTCTGTACGCCATCTACAGCGACGCGCTTCAGCAGAACTCCACCTCGGCTGGATACCGCCAGCAGCTTCAGCAGCTGATTGACCGCGGGTTGCTTCCTGCCGACACGGATCTTGAGAGCATCACCAACGACGGCAACGTTGGTGCCGATGTAGCAAACGTTGCCTACTTGCAGGGGCCATCGTCCGAATCGCAGCAAAGCGCGCGCGCGCTTGCCACCAGCAACGAGCGGCGCATCCTGAACCCGAACGGCTACCAGAACCCGATGACCCACCAGGTCTCGCTGGGCTACCAGTACCAGATCAACGATAACACGCTGTTCTATGCCGACCTGATGTACACGCAATCGCGCAACCTTCCGCGGCTGTACAACCTGAACGCACCGGCACTGTACCCGATTGACCCACAAAACGTTGTGGTACGCACCGACTCGGCAGCCGATGCCACACGCCCGATAGCAGTGGTGCAGGGGGGCGCAAAAAACATTGTGATGACAGAAATGGGGGGAAAAGGGGAGTACATGGCGGCATCGCTCAACATGGTGAAGCAGAAAGGGGGGGATGATTACGCCTACCGGTTAAGCTACACCCTGTCGCGGTCGTACAACAACACCGAGGATATCAACTTCAAGGCACAAGATGGGAACAACTTCGAGGCGGAATGGGGGCCATCGGTGAACGACCGCACGCACGTCATCAGCGGCATCTTCTACTACTACCCCATTGATGGATTGGCCGTCACACTTGCCGCGTTGCTGCAAAGCGGGCAGCCGATCAACCGCGTTGCCGATGGAACCAAGTTCGGGACTACCGACCTGAACGGCGACGGAACCAGCTACGGCGACCAATACGTGGCAAACGTGGATCGCACCCCCGGGGTGGAGCGGAATGCCGACCGCTTGCCCTGGTCCAAAACTGTTGATCTGGGCATTCAATACAGCATCCCGGTCAGCGATGCAATGAACGTTGAAGTCCGCGCCGACATCTTCAATGCCTTCAACATTGTGAACCTGAGCGGCTACGCCAACAACGCCACGCAAAGCAACCAGATTCAGGTTGGGAACGTTGGCGACCCAGTGGTGCAGCGGAACATTGCTCCGCTACGCCAGTTCCAGTTTGGGGCGCGCTTGTTGTTCTAACTCCATTGCTGGAAGGGGTGGCTTCGGCTGCCCCTTCCGGCTATTCTTGCCAACTCCTTTTACTCAAAGCATCCGCATTCAACCCGATTTTTGCATGAAATTTCTTGCACTTCTTTCCCTGCTCTGCTTGCTGCTGATTGGCTGCGGCAAAACAACTGCCGACAAACCGCAATCGGTTGATCTTGCGGCTGCGTCGTGGGAGCAAATAGCGGCGGAAGCACGCGGCCACACCGTCACGCTGGCAATGTGGCAGGGCGACCCGCTGATTAACGACTACATGAAAAGCTACGTGGCCCCGGCACTGCAAAACCAGTACGGCGTTACGCTGAACATTGTGGGAAGCCAGGGGAACGACATCGTTTCCACCTTGATGACCGAAGCGGAAGCAGGCAAAGAAGCAAGCAGCTACGACCTGATGTGGATCAACGGCGAAACCTTCTACCAACTTCGCCAAGTGAATGCCCTGCACGGGCCGTTTGTTGAGAAGCTGCCAAACGCAGCCATGATTGATTTCGGCAACCGATTTATCAACACCGATTTCCAGCAACCGGTGGAGGGCTACGAGTGCCCCTGGGGGAACGTGCAGCTTGCCATCATTTACGACACCGTTCGCGCCCCCATCCCACCCCGCACGCGGCAGCAGCTGGAGGAGTATGTGAAGGCGCACCCCGGGACGTTCACCTTCGATAACTCCTTCACCGGAATGACTTTTTTGAAGTCACTGCTGATTGACATTGCTGGCGGCGAACAGCAGCTTGCCGGCCCGTTCGATTCGGCCAAATACGCAACCTACTCGGCCCAACTGTGGGAATACATCAACCGCCTGAAACCATATTTCTGGAAGGAGGGGAAAACCTACCCGGCGGCGGTTGCCCCGCTTCACCAGATGTTCGCCAACGGTGAGGTGAACTTCACCATGAGCAACAACGATGGCGAGGTGGATAACAAGGTGCTGCAAGGCATCTTCCCCGCCACCGCGCGCGCCTACGTGCTGGATGGCGGAACAATCCAGAACAGCCACTACATGGGTATCCCCAAACGCTCGGCACAGAAAGCCGGAGCAATGGTGGTGTGCAATTTTTTGATTTCGCCAGAAGCGCAGCTGCGGAAATTGGATCCCAACGTTTGGGGCGATGGAACCGTGCTGGACGTTGGCCGCCTGCCGGACGAGTGGCAGCAGAAATTCCGCAACGTGCCGGGGCGGAAGTATGCCCCACCACGCCAGCAGATTCAGCCCAAAGCATTGATGGAGCTTGCGCCGGAGTACATGATCCGTTTGTTCGATGATTTCAGGCGCAATGTCATCCAAAAGCAATCTTGACCGAGCGGGCTTTCTGCTGTTTCTGCTGCTGGCGATTCTGCCAATGGCTGCCGGGTTGCTGTATGCGGCCAGCTACAGCGTGGGGCTTGCTGGCTTGTTGTCCGAAGGGTTCACTTGGGAGTATTGGGGCCGCCCGTTCCAAGAAGGGAACCAGATTTTTGCTTCGTTCGCTTTTAGCCTGGGGGTGGCGCTGGCTGCAACCGCAATCACGCTGCTTGTTGCATTGCTGCTGGTGCTAACGGTGCGACGTTCGCTGGATAGCGGGTTGTTGGCGCACCTATCCACCATTCCGCTGGCATTGCCGGGGACTGTGCTGGCGTTTGTGATCTTGCAGTGGTGTTCGGGGTCGGGGATTGCTGCACGCGCGGCCTACGCGCTGGGCCTGCTGCAAACCCCAGCGCAATTCCCCGGGATCGTCAACGACCAATACGGCGTTGGGATTATCATTGCCCAGGTGATGGTGGGTGTTCCGTTCTTTGCGCTGCTGTTCACGCAGCTGTGGCACAGCCAACGGATAAGCCAGCTGATGGAGTTGGCGCAAACCATTGGTGCCACCCGCGCCCAACGGGCCATGCGGGTTGCGGTTCCGCTGCTGCTGCACCGTGCGTTCCCAACGGTGATGCTCCATCTGGTGGCGGTGATTGGTGTGTACGAAGTGCCGCTGCTGCTGGGCGTGCAATCGCCCCAGATGATCTCGGTCCTAACCATGCGGAACTACGCCATGTTCGATCTTCAGCAAAAACCGGAGGCGTTTATCTGCGCCATTCTCTACACCCTTCTTTCACTGTTGCTGATCGCCATTGCGTGGCGCAGGATGCACCGGATGGATCATGAGCAATCAGCATAGGATTTTCCAGAATGCCCTTGTGGCAGCCGTGGGGATGCTGTTCGCCGCCCCCATGCTGTACTTGTTGCTCCTTTCCTTTGCCGAAGGATGGACCTTCCCGCACCTGTTCCCGCCGCGTGTGTCGGCGGGGTTGTGGGAAACCATGTGGGGGCGCGAGCAAGGGTTGGTGGGTGGCCTACTGCTTTCGATACTGCTGTCGGTTGTGGTGGCTGTGGGATCAACATCGGTGGGGTTTCTTGCGGCGCGGTACGTCAGTTATCACCGGTGGCGGCGGGGGTTGCTGTTCCTGTCGTATATCCCGTTTGTGATGTCGCCGGTGGTGTTAGGGGCGTGCATCCACGTGGTGTTTATCCGCTTGGGCTTGGTGGGAACCGTTGCTGGGGTGGTGATCGCCCAGCTGATGTTTGCGTTGGGCTTTGCCGTTATCTTCTTTGTCAGTTTCTGGAATGCCGAACGGAAGTCGCTGGAGGAAGCGGCCCGGATGTTGGGGGCCACAACACCCCAAACCTACAGCCGTGTGTTGCTCCCGATTTCGCGCCAGCCGCTGCTTCTCTGCTTCCTGCAGACGTTCCTTTTTTCCTGGTTCCAGTACGGCCTTACGCTGATTATTGGCGGGGGAAAAATCACAACGCTTCCGGTGTTGGTGTATCTGTACACCGGCGAAGCCAACATCTACTACGCTGCCGGGGCCAGCATCCTGCTGATGCTCCCCCCGCTGGTGATGCTGTGGGGGAACCGAGCAATGGCAGTGCGGTTCGGGAGATAGGGAGGGGCAGTGGTCAGTAGTCAGTGGTCATTCTTCCTCTTCTTCATTTCATACTTCATCATTCATACTTCATACTTTCAGGGGTGATTGGTCATTCTTCCCCTTCTTCATTTCATACTTCATCATGCATACTTTCAAAGGTCAGTGGTGACGGGGCTTTTCCTCATTTTTCACTCTTCACTTTTCACTTTTCACTTTTCATTCTCCATTCCCAACATGGTTCTCACTGTTCAAGAAATCGGGAAATGCTTTGGCCAGCAAATGGTGCTGCAAGGGGTGGCATTGTCGGTTGCCGAACGCCAGACGCTAAGCGTGCTGGGGCGTTCCGGCTGCGGCAAAACCACATTGCTGAAAATCATTGCCGGACTGATTGCCCCCGATAGCGGAACGGTACGGCTGCATGGAGCCGAGATCACCAAGAAACCAACCGAGCAGCGGAACGTGGTCTATCTGTACCAAGAACCATTGCTGTTCCCGCATCTGACAGTGTTTGAGAATATTGCCTTTGGCCTGCGGCTGCGCCGGTTGCCAAACAACGACCTCACCCACCGAACCACGCGAATGTTGGAGCATCTGGAGTTGCAGGCCCATGCAAAAAAATTCCCGCACCAACTAAGCGGCGGCCAGAAGCAGCGGACCGCCTTTGGCCGGGCAATCATCATCGCCCCCGATGTCCTGCTGCTGGATGAACCCTTCAGCAGCCTGGACCCCGAAACGCGGGCATCAATGCAGCACCTGTTCAAGCAGCTGGCGCAGGAGTACGGCATTGCATCGCTGTTTGTCACCCATGACCTAAAAGAGGCAATCCTGATGGGGGATAGCATCGGATATATGGAGGCCGGGAAGCTGACAACATTTGCCAGCCGGCAGGAGTTCATCAACCATCCCGACTACGGCGCGCGGAACGAAATTGAGTTCTGGAGTTCGCTACGCCAGCAGGCCACAAACCACGACCATGCAGCAACCGTTTGACCATATCGAGTCCATCTACTGGGTGTTCACGCAGCTGTGCAACGACCAGTGCGACCATTGCTACAACAACTCCGGGCCGCGCGGCGAACGCATCACCCTTCAGGAATGTTTGGCAATCGTTGGCAACCTTCCACGCCGCGCCGACCGCATCATCCTTTCTGGTGGCGAACCGCTTGCCGAACGCGCCACGTTGTACGCAATTCTGGATGCCCTGCGCGCCAAGTACGGAACCGCCACGCAGATCATGTTGCAAACCAACGGCGACCTTCTGACAGGCAGAATCCTTGACGAACTGCTTGCCCGTGGCGTAACCCGCATTGACATCGCCAGCATTGACCGCTACCACAAGCATTCCGGTGCCCGCCGCCAACTGCTGGAAGATCTATTCCACTCGCGTGGGATGAGCGGCGACGACACCGATCCGTTAATCGAGAAAGAAACCTACCTGAAGCAAGACTCCGCCAGCTATGGGTTCTGGGGAGCCACCGAGGAGATGTGGTTGGGGGGAAATTGGGCGCGGGGGCGGGCAATGGAGAAAGGCGTTTGGATGAAGGATCACACCCACAACTTTTGCGCAATCCTCTCCGGCGGGCGGGGCTTCTTGGGCGGGACCGAGCTGCCGCAAGAAATCTCCATCCAACTCTGGAAAATCAACCCCTGCTGCCCTGGTACGCTGCACCCAATGGGGGACGCACGCACCGAGAAGGTGTCCGATGTGCTTGGCCGTGTTGCCGATTCGGCGGTGATGCAAGCGATCAATCAGGGGGATCCGTATGGCATGGGGGAATCAATCGGGATCAGCCGCGAGGAAGCAATGGAGGTCGGGGCCAGGCTTGGCAACATCTGCCTGTGGTGTGACCGTTTCTTTGCCCGCCACTTCGATCTTCAGCAGCTTCGCCCACGCACGCCCGGCGCGATCCAGATAGACCTTCCGGTGCTGCCGGCGCAATCTTCCAATCAAGCAACACAACCAACCCCTGAGCCTTTATGCTAACTGTAGTTGTAGTCCACAACGGCATCCATGAATTGGAGCTGATGTTCCAGCCAACCGAAGCCGCCACTTATACCTTTGTGCCAACTGGCCCCGGCTTCCCCGAACGGCTTGCTGCGGGGCTTGCCAATGCCGATGCCCTGCTTGTTCCCAACGGCTCGGATCATGTTGCAATGCTTGATGCAAAGGATGTTGTGCGGGAATTTCTGGATGCTGGCAAGGCGGTTCTTTGCTTCGATGGTTGGTTCACCGCATGGATCCCCTGCAACCACTGGCAGATGGACAACAGCCGCCGAACCATTGAAGTACGCTACCAGATTGGAACCGCCCCCCACAACCTGCTTGACGGCGTGAACATTGATGAACTCATCTTCAATCATGGCATCTCCGGCTGGTGGGCCTGTGGCTATATTACGCCAGCCGCCAACGCCGATGTGCTGCTAACCGACACCTGGGGCAGGGCAATGGTGGTGCTGGATGAAGCAACAACGCCGGGGCGGATGATCCTAACCTCCAGCGGTCCGCTTGCTGATTTCTCCTACGACGGCAACAACGCTCACGCCATCGCACGGCTGTTCCGAAACTTCCTTGCATACCTATCACAATCGAAGGCCAACCATGAAGAACGTAGCATTGCTGTTTAACGGTGTGTGGTCCCACTACGTGTTCGCAACCGCGCCGAAGTACCGCGACATCTACCAGTTGGTGTACGTCCACGACCTAACCGACGCACACCTTGCGGGGATGCGGGCACTGGTGATTCCGTTCCAATCCAACCAAGCCGCGATAGCCGAACGAAAGGACGTTATCTACCGTTTTTTGGCGGCAGGAAACACCGTGTTTGTGGAAGGTGACAGCCGCCCCGATTGGATAGACGCGCAGTGGGAGGACCGCCCAGTGAACAACTACTGGTGGGTGGAAAACCCCAACAATCCACCAGTGGCCGACACCGATTTCCAGCATCCATTATTCCACGGCTTGCGGCCGCGCCACGCCTGCTGGCACACGCACGGAGCCTACACCCGCATCCCTTCCGAAGCGCGCGTTGTGCAGCGCAATGGGGATGGGGAAATCGTCTCGTGGGAAACCAATCACTATGGTGGATGCCTGTTTGCAACAACGCTGGATGGAATCGTGGAGCAAGGGGTGCAGCAGATAACCCATCTTGATAACTTCTGCGATAACCTAACCCAATGGCTTAGTGGCGTTCGGCCAGCACCGGAGCGGATGACGATTGACCCGGAAGCCTACGGAATCACAGCAATCAGCTAATCAACAACACCTATCTATCAACCAACAGCCCGTAATCAACAAACCTATGCCAACCTACTACGAATCGAACGACCTTGCCCGCTTTGCCGATGTTGGAACCCACCAACGCCCGCTCATGGATAAATTCTTTGAGTACTACGCAATGGCCACCGGAACCGACGGAGCCTTGACCAAGCGCGAAAAGCAACTGATCGGCCTTGCCGTTGCCCACACCATCCAATGCCCCTACTGCATTGATGCCTACACCACCGGATGCCTTGAATCCGGAGCCGACCCCGAGCAAATGACCGAAGCCCTGCACGTTGTGGCAGCCGTCCGCGGCGGCGCATCGCTGGTCCACGGCGTGCAAATGCTCAACGGACTGGAAAAAGTAGGAGCCTGAGGGGAATGGTGAAGAGTGAGTGGTGAAGAGTGAGTGGTGAAGAGTGAGTGGTGAAGAGTGAATGGTGAAGTATGAAATCAAGAAGGGGAAAAATGACTACTGACCTTTGAAAGTATGAAGTATGAATGATGAAGTATGAAATGAAGAAGGGGAAAAATGACGACTGACCAATCCCCTCCCCTTGCAACTGACTACTGACTACTGACCAGTGACTAATGACCAACAACCAATCCCCTCCCCTTCCAACTAACCACTGACAACTGACAACTGACAACTGACAACTGACAACTATCCAAAATGCTCATCTTCGACGGACACAACGACCTGCTTTCGCGGCTGCACGCGATTGGCGACCACAGCGGCGCAAGTTTTTTTCGGCGGAACACCGAGGGGCATCTGGACCTGCCACGGATGCAGGAAGGAGGGTTCGGCAGCGGATTCTTTGCGGTCTGGTTGCCCCCCCAGCAGCACACCGGAGGGTTCCAGCCGATACACGGCGGCTATGCCATGCCGCTTCCGCCGCCGCTGGATTTGCCGACATCGCAACGCCTTGCCATTGCAATGTCGGCAACGCTGTTCAAGATCGAGGCCGCCTCGGATGGGAAACTGAAGGTAGTCCGAACAGTGGATCAGATCCGCGATTGCTTGGCATCGGGCACTGTGGCGGCAATCCTCCACTTTGAAGGTGCCGAAGCGATTGACACCGACCTGAACGCACTCCATGTTTTTTACCAAGCCGGATTGCGCTCGCTGGGGATTGTCTGGAGCCGCCCAACGGCGTTCGGGCATGGTGTCCCAATCGCTTTTCCGGCAACGCCCAACATTGGCCCGGGACTGACCGACGCGGGGAAACGGCTGGTACGGGAATGCAACCAGCTTGGCATTATGATAGATCTATCACACTTGAACGAGCAGGGTTTCCGCGATGTAGCCGCACTAAGCCAAGTGCCGCTGGTTGCCACACACTCCAACGCTTGGGCCTTGTGCAAATCGGCGCGGAATCTAACCGACTATCAGTTGGATGTAATCCGCGACAGCGACGGGATGGTGGGCCTGAACTTCGCCACAATCTTCCTGCGAAACGACGGCGGCCAGACCACCGACACACCGCTGGAAACGATGATCCGCCACATTGACTATCTGGTGGAACGGCTTGGCCCAACGCGGGTCGGGTTCGGAAGCGATTTCGACGGAGCCGCCATCCCGCAAGCCATTGGCGATATTGCAGGGCTTCCCAAGCTGATTGATGCACTGCGCAAGCATGGCTACGACGAGGACTTGCTTCAGAACCTTGCTCACAGAAACTGGATGCGGGTTCTGCAACTCACACTGAAAGAGTGAGTGGTCAGTGGCCAGTTGTCAGTAGTCAGTTGTTCGTGGCCAGCTGCATACGAGGGGTAGGATGGCCGTTCAGCACCAAACCTTGCAGCGTCATGGTGAGCCTGTCGAACCATGAACGCCTTCGACGACAAGCCCAGGACAAAATGAAGATGACGAGCTGCTTGTAGCTTGTCGCCCAAAGTAGCCGTTACGGGTAAGGCTCAGTAGAGTAGAGAGGGAAGATTGTGTTTTCTTGACCAATCATCAATTGCTGCACCAAGTGTTTTTTATCAACCAATTTCCATGATAGATTTTCACGACAAACTCAGCCAACATTCGTTGGAGCTTTCACCAACCGGGCTTGCCACGTTGCAGGTAAACGTTGGGAAGCTCTGCAACCAAGCCTGCTTGCATTGCCACGTTGATGCTTCGCCAAAACGAACGGAGGCAATGGATATGCCAACCGCACAGCGGGTGATGGAGGTTCTTGCCGCTCACCCACAGATCACCACGCTGGACATCACCGGCGGCGCGCCGGAACTGAACCCGCACTTCGATTGGATGGTTGTTGAAGCCAAAAAATTAGGAAAGCACGTGATGGTGCGCCACAATCTCACCGTCCAGTTCGACGGCAACCCCGTTACCGGGGAAAGCAAGGAATATCTACCAGATTTTTTTGCCGAACACCGCTGCGAAGTGGTGAGTTCGCTGCCGTACTACTCGCAGTATTTCACTGACAAGCAGCGCGGGCGCGGGGTGTTCAACAAATCCATGGAGGCCATGAAGCGGCTGAACGATGTTGGCTACGGCAAGGAGGGAACCAGCCTGATGCTGAATCTGGTGTACAATCCTGTGGGCGCGTTTCTTCCGGCATCGCAGGCTTCGCTCGAGGCCGACTACAAACGGGAGTTAGCGGCAAAATTTGGGCTGCATTTCAACAGTCTATTCACCATCACGAATATGCCGATTCACCGGTTCAAATCGGACTTGGTGCGGCATGGCGGATACGAAGCCTACATGGAGAAACTGCTGAACGCCTTCAATCCCGCCGCCGCCGAAGGGGTGATGTGCCGCTCGCAAATCAACGTGAACTACGATGGCCGCCTCAGCGATTGCGACTTCAACCAGATGCTGGAGCTGCCCGTGGGATCCACCGCACCGCAAACGATTTTCGATTGGGATTTCGATGCACTGCTGCGCCGCCGCATCATCTTTGCCGACCATTGTTTCGGCTGCACTGCTGGCGCGGGAAGTTCGTGTGGGGGGGCAACGGCGTAGAGGTGAAAATGGTGAAGAGTGAATGGTGAAGAGTGAATGGTGAAGAGTGAAAGAAGCAACAGTCACCGCTTCTGGTGATTTCGAGGGGCCATAGCCACGAAGCAATCACGGGGCGGGAATGAGGAACGAAAACGACGGAAGCAACCCGATGCCTGTGGCGTATCCGAAATACGCCGGGCTGCTTCCGTTCTGGTTGAGATGGCTGAACCAAGATCACCACGTCGGTTCCGGTCTGCGAAACTCTACGATGAAGCCCACCGCCACATTATCGGATGAGCATCAACGGAGCCGCAGCCACGTTGGCACCAGTCGCCATGCAACAAACGTACATCCCCGCTGGCAGTTTTGGAAGAACTATTCTTGCATTTCCAGCTCTTCCCACAATTTCTTGCCGATACCACTCCCTCCCCAAAAGATCAACAACCCGCAGCTGGCCCGACGGCGCTTCGCTGCTCCACTGCACCATCACGGCAGCTTCGCCATGCAGCAGGTTTGGTTGAACTGTGAGATAGAGGTTCGCGGCTTCCGGTGCTGCCGGAGCCTCCAAACTCCCTTGCTGGTAGTAGGCTTGCAACCCACCGGCCTCCATTCCCAGAATCAGCCATGCCCCCTTGCGGTCGCGGAAGATCATGGGGGTTGGATTGGAGCGGTCGGGAAGATCCATATCGGGGAAGTCGGGCCGTTTCTGGAAGCTGCCGTCGCTGGTGTTGAAGTAAAATTGGATGCCATCGCGCTGCCGCCCGCTTGTGGCCCCAAACCCGGCAGCATTCCCCACCAGAAGATCTATTTTGCCGTCGCTGTCAATATCAACCAAGCGTGGTGCCGAATCGCGCCCGGCATTCAACGCATCCAGCGGCGGCGGCGGCGATGCCCGCTCGAACGCGGGCGTTGTTGCCGTGCCGATATTTTGGAAGTAAAATGCTTGGCCATTTTGCGCCCCCAGCAGAAGGTCCAAATCGCCGTCGCCGTCCAGATCGCCAAGCGATGGCGAGACGTTGGTGTTGATTCCGCTAACATCGGCCAGCGATTCGGAAAACACCAACCGGTTCCCTTGGAACCGCCAGATAGAGATCATTTTTGTGGGATCATCCACTACTCCACCAATCACTACCTCGGCCACGCCATCGCCATCCAGATCGCCCGTTGCCGGGGCCGTGCGCTGCCACCCTGGCACGCCGAACGTCCCTTTTTTCCGCCACACCGTCGCCCCGCTCTCCTCTCTGGTTTCGTAGTAGGTCAGCGTCCCTTCCAGCGATCCAACCAACACACCGTTCCGTTGTGAATCCTTGATAATTGTTGGGGCTGCATACTCACCAACGTCAATCTCATCGGTTGGGTCTTTCTGCTGGTTGCGCATCACTGGCGCACTGTTCGTTCCGGTGTTGCGGAATAACTGAAGTGGGGAGCTTTGGCTGTTGGGAAGGAGTGATGAGATCAAGACATCTTGATGGCCATCAGCATCTATATCACCCGCTTCAGCTTGGTTAAATCCTGCGCTGATAACATCATCGCCAATCCCACGGAACGCAGTATCCAAGCGGTTCATTCCAAATTTTGCTTGCTGCGGCGTTCCGTCGTTGTGGAACAGCAGCAACCGCTCGGTGAAGAAATCGCCGAACAGAATATCTAGATCAGCATCGCCATCCATATCGGCAAATCCCAGGACGCTTGCGCCATGCCGCTCCTGTTGTTCGCGCTGTGTTGCGGCCCCTTCGTTCGGCTTTGCCCGCCCCGCAATCACCAAGATGTTCATGTACGAATCGGTGCGGAACGTCAGTGTTGGGGATTGCGCTGTCCCTGTGTTTTCGTAGAAGATGATGGAGCCATCAACCTTGCCGTAGAACAGGTCTAGATCGCCATCGGCATCAATATCCACGAACGAAGGGACTGTCTCCTGCTGGGTATAAACAACGTTCCCATCGGCCCCGTGCATTGTGTCGGCATTCGGGGAAAACTGCGGTGCCGATTGGGTTCCGGTGTTGCGGTACAGCATCACCTCCGAGGTCTCGCCGTGGCTGAACAGGTCGTCGTCGCTGTCGCCATCAATATCGGCAAAGCGGAACCAGCGGCGCACCGGAAGCGAATCGTAGGGGGAAGGAAGCACGCGGCGGAAGATGAAATCGCCATAGTTGCGGTACAGCCGCAAAACGTTGTCGGGATTGAGCAAGAACAGATCGGGGATGCGATCGGCATTCAGGTCGCGAAGCCCGACACGTGGCTGGTACAGGCCGCCAGAAAAAGCGTTTCCCATCGCCCCCCCCTGCTCCGATTCAACAACAAACGGTTCCAGCCGCCGCTGGAACGGTTGCGCGGGCAGGCTTGCCGCCGGAAGCAACAGCCACAGCGGCAAGCAAGCCAAAACCATCAACTGCAGAACTATAGCTTTGTTCACGGTAACGCCTGGGTTGATGTTGGAGCTTAACGATTCACCGTGATCTGCATCACCGGGAACGTTGCGTTCACCGATAGCGGCAGGCTTTGATAGCGCACGGCAGTGGCAGGGATTGAGCCGGAAGTTTGCAGCAGCACCAGCAGCGGGTGGCGCAGCGGAACGTCGGTGGGTTGCAACGAGACCACCACACGGTAGCTTCCATCGTTCAAACTGCGTTCGGCACCGGTGGCCACAAAATCTTCGCCGGGGATGCTGTACGCTTCGGCGGAGTTGGAGCCAACACCTGGGCCGGGTCCGGTGCTATCGGGCGTGTCAATGCTGTTGAACCGGCCAAGCGAAATGTAGGAATCCACCGTTGCCCCCTGGCGCTGCACCAACCAAGCCTCGTAGGTCCAGCGATTATTTTGGGCATTTAGTGGCTGTGGGCTAAGAGACAATCCCGGGCGCACCGCCGTTCCGTTGACAGCACCGAACCAGATGCCTTGCATGAAATCATCAACCGGTAAACTGGTTGGGGCATCAAGAAAGTAGGTGCGGAGCAACGTGGAATCCAGCTGAATAATCGCCCCAAACGCATCGTTGGATTGCACAGTAAGCGTGCAACGCGCAACGGTGGCGGTGCCGGTGAACACACCACCAACAATTCGTGCGCCGGGTGTTGTTGGCGTTGCGGCTGCGTTTTCCACAGTCAGGATTGCGTCCTCAATCAAATTAGGATTGTAGCCGTCCGGGATTGCAAATGTTGCCGCTCCGTTGCCAGCCGCAGACACCAGCGAACCATCGGCGGCAACACGGAAAGCTCCGATGCTCACATATTCCTTATCGCCATGCTGAACTTTATCGAACGGTGCGCTGGCGTTGTTGGCGCGGTCTTCGGGATAGCTGAACCACAGGTGGTACTTGGCTTGGTCGTCAAGCTGGGGGAGGTTGGTAACGGTAACTTGCACCGATTTTTCCGGGAACTCGGGATCGGTGGTGCAGCCTGCGGCCAAGCAAGCAATCAACAAAGCGGGAACGACTGTGCGAAGTGACATCATGTTGGTTGTGAGTTAATCTTGAATGAGCCAAGAAGCTGAGTTCGGCTTCCGATGCCTGTAAACCCGCGCAAGAATACGAGGTTACGGGGGGATTGCAATGTGAGATTGTGCTGGCAGGTATGGATTTCCCCTTTCAATGCTGGGAACAGGGGTCTCTATCTCAGCGAATAACTATCCCCCGCTTTTTTTTTAGCCCACTTTTTCTTCATGCCGCCGTTGCAGTGCCATTCCCGTTGCGGTTGTGGCCCCCAGCAGCAGCACCGAAATTTTGATAGAGAGATCGGGAAGGAAGCGAACGATGCCAAGAAGAATCACCGCACCAAGAACCGCCGGAATCAGCACCCAAAACAGCAGCCCATGTCGCTTCCGCCAGCGGCGTTCGGGAAGCGTGGTTCCTTTTCGCGCAAAGCCAAGCATCAGGGCAAGCCCAACAAACGGGAGCAGCACTGCAATGCAACACAAGATGATAGTGAGAATGGACATGGGAATGGGAATGGGGAGTCAAGAATACCGAATGTCGAAGAAAGAAAAGCCTCTTTGCTACTGACCAAGGACTACTGACTTCCTTTGTCGAGTGTCGAATAACCTCTTTGCAACTGACTACTGACCACTGACTACTAACCACTGACTATCGAACGAAGGATAAAAACCACCCTCTTCACTATTGCGTTCCTCCATTGTTTTTTCCTTCATACATCTCGGCGATTTTCTGCTTCAGTCGGGCCTTGCCCACCACGCGTTGGGTTTGGGTTCCGGTTGCCAGCAGTTGGCTGCCGTTGGCGACGGTGAATTGGCAAACAATCGTGCGGCCCTCCACGTTGGCAATGGTTGCGGTGATAGTCACCACATCGCCCACAATCGCCGATGCTGAATGCTGGGCCGTAACCGCTGCGCCAACAGCATCATCTTCCGGATCAAGGAAAGGGAGGATTGCCTGGCGCGAGGCATACTCGGCGTGTTCAATCAGCGCAAAGGTGGCATAGACCCGATGGATGGTGGAGCCGAAGAAGGTTGCGGTCATTGCATCAGTAACACGCACCCGCATGGTAAACTGGTGCCCAACAGGAATTTCATGCATGGCGGCGAATATACGGCGAGGCCAACGGAAGCGACCACCGCCCCCACAAACATACAAGCAGAAGAAGCCCGAATTTCTCCGAGCTTCTTCTCTGTAGCATCGCTTTTCTCAGTACCGCAAGGGTTCCCCTGCTATTGCCGCCTTCATTGCTTCAACAGCACTTTATCCGCATACACAGAAGCAAAGGCGCACACTACAGCCCCTATGGCATTGCCCAGGAACTTACTGCTGCCTGACTCAACCCAATCCCACACGCATAGCACAATGAACATGCCAACCCCCACAAAGACAGCCTGAGACACCACTTTTTTATTGGTTGCGTTCATTTGGGTTCCTTTGCAAAAGGGGGTAGTGCGGTTTTTCGGCTGATTGCGTAGCTTGTTTTCCAAGAAGGAGTCCATGCTCAACCTCCATTTCAAGCTCTTCGCCTACAATTACAACCTTCAGTGTGTCGGTTGAAAAATTGCACTAC
>JADZEY010000084.1 GCA_020850315.1 Armatimonadota bacterium
CGGCGAGTATCTTTCTCTCTGCGTTGGAGTTCACGCAGTGCCGTGCGCGTTTTCGTGTCTAGTTCTATCACGAACCCAATATCCTACTTTTGTCCTGTTTTCGCAATCTGAAAGCACTCGAGTATAACAACAACCAAATTCTTAATCCATCTATCCCCAAAGTCTACTTTCCCCCTCCCCTCTCCTACCGTTGAATCACCAGCGGAAGCAACTGCGGCAGCTCCTTCCCGATTTGGATCTTCACCAAATACCTGCCGCTGGGCAATCCTGATACAGCTAACGGCAAGGTGTGTTCTCCGGCGTGGAATGGTTGCTCGGCTATCAGCTCCGTTTCTTCCCCTGCCATCGTAATGATCCCCACGCTTGCAACGACTGCCGAGGCAAGCCGCATCTGCAGAAGAGCCGGCTGGTCTGAAGAAAGAATGTTCCGCTGCAACCAGAGTGATTCCACAATGCTTGGTGCGGTTGGGACCCCACTGGTCGGTTCTCCCCCAATCCGCCAACGGCCAACCTTGAAGGAATCAAGGGAGATAAAGTAGAAGTAGTTGGCATCCCGCAGCAACCCGCCGTAGGGAATCGCCCGCACCAGCACAAACCCACGTGCCGAATCGGTGGAGTAGCATAGCCGATTGCCGGAAAGCATGTACGCCGTTGCCGCCGATAACCAACTGACCGCCCCCCATCCGCGAATCGCCGAGTAGGAGGGGCTTGCGCTCCATGTGGCCCCGTTATCAAACGAACGGTAGATAGTCCACTTATCCTTTGAGGCAAACTCATCGGGGGCAACCGCCATCACGTAGCCGTTGCCGAATGCCGATAGGTGTTCCGGGGTTGTGCGGGTTTGCTCAAGTAGGTCGTGCGTTGTCAGCCATGTTGCGCCGCCGTCACTGGTTCGTAGCAGCTCCCGCTTTCGGCCAGCAACGCCGTACTGGTTATCAATCATCCGGATAACCAACATCTCCTCATCGGAACGTCGCTCCCACGTCCGTAGCGTATCGGTGCTTCGGTGCAGGCGGCCATTGATGGTGAGGTAGGCCGTTAGCCGTTCGCTGTTTTCGATGAATTGTATTCGGCTATCCAGCAGCGTTACGTCATCATACTGGATGGTAACGCGCCAGGTTTTTCCGGTGTCGCGGCTTTCCATCAGGCACGCTTTTGCCAGCATGGTGGGGCCGGTTTGCAGAGCAAGGGCAGCAACCCACTCAGGGTTCTTCTCACGGTTTGGCCAAAATATCTGCTTGATATATCCAATGCCTTTTGGCAGGGCGTTCGGGGCGTTATGAAGGTCGCTCCACGTCTGCGCCGAATCGCTGCTTCGCAGAAGGTGTCCAATTGTTGTTCCAAGCATCACCACACCGTTATTTGCGCCGCTCCCTCCATACAAGCCAATAAATCCGTTGTCCTCCCACGAATATCCAGCATCGGATGTCCGCGCAAATACTGTTGGCGGCTTAATCAGGTTAGTGCTGGCAATAAACCAGTGGGCCGAATCTACTGGCCAGAACTCCTCGATAGGATACGGGGCTGAAATGCGAGTCCACGTGCGGCCGGTGTCGTTGGTCCAAGCGTTGGAGCAGGCTGCGTAGCCATTGGGAAAAAAGCGAAGGGTGGTCCAGTCCAGCCATTGCAGATCGGCCGTGCGATCCCACGTTTTCCCAGCATCGCTGCTCCGCAACAGCACCCCAGCACCAGTATCCCATGCCACCATCAAGTCCTTCCGTAGCAAGGTAAGGTTAGGGTAAAGAGGGATAGGATACACCGCCCCTGTACGCTTGGCCAGATCCATCACCCATAGGTAGCCTTTGAACTGCTCATCGGTGAGCGTGATGTACAATGTGCTGTCAATAATTCCCAGCAACTGCTTCCAAACGATGGAGTTCGGGGATGTTGCCACCGGAACTGCTCCGAAGATGGTGGTGTCGCTTAAAATCTTATAGATCTCAAACTCGTTGGTGTCGTTGGGATTGACCTCTTTCCGTTCTTTCACACTATCCACCGGTATCCATGTTGTTCCGCCATTCAGCGTAAATGCTAACCGTGTTGGATAGTAGGAATACAGCGCGGCCATCACCTGCGGAAACCCTGCGGTGCTGAACGAACCGTAGGCGATGGCTTGTGCCGAATCGCTTCCCCGAACAGCAATCCGCCGCCAGGTGCGCCCGCTATCGTTGGACCGAAGCCCCGATCGGCTGATGCCCCATGCCCCTTGCTGCTGATGCGGAAACGGGGTGTTCGTTGTCCACCGATGCCACGTTTTTCCAGCATCCTTTGTTCGATATACACCCTCAGTTCCCTTGTCGTTGGATTTCCGGGCAAACAGTAGCCAATACCCTGTCACCGAATCACTGAAAAAGAAGGAACCGTGACTGTAGTACCGCGTGTATAAGCTGTCAACGGAGGAAAATGGGATGGTAAATTCTTTCCATCGCCCGGTGGTGTCCATTGGTTGGGCGTTGCCGATAGCCGCGCAAATACTTGCACACACCAGCAGCGTTAATAATCTGCGGCTAACTATTGTGTATTTCATAAGGCATATAATTATTCGACTTTTCCTAAAAAATCTATTTCGAAATTTATTATCTGGATGCCTGTGGCTGGATGCCTGTGGCTGGATGCCTGTGGCTGGATGCCTGTGGCATCGCGTGCGTTCTGTTGGTGGTCATAATGAGATGCAGTGAATGTGGATAATGAGATGTTGTATGGTGCAGCAAACCACATCGTGAACGGCAGCAAGTTACAGCCGAGGTTTCTTGCAGGCAAGCACTGAGTTTATTTTTTTTCTCGGCGAATTTCATCCAGAAACCTCCGAACCTCCTTCGGCTTGCGGAATATCAGCACCTGTTTTCCGGCTCTGTGTTGTTGTATCACTTGGATGAGCAGCGGGCGCGATTGTTTTGGGAAATTCCAAATCCACCGGAGAAATTCATAATCGAAGCGTTCGGGGCAGCCGTGGCCCATGTCGGGGCGGGTTCTGCCGTAGTAGCGAATAATTCGCTTGATGGCGCGCCAAAGGCAAAGGTGGCGAGGGAAATCAAGAAAAATAATGGTGTCGGCAAATGCCATTCGGAGCGCGGCAGTATTTCCGTAATTTCCATCCATCACCCACGATTGCCCTGCCAGCAAATCGGTTACTTTTTTCTCCCATTCGGGGCGTGGCGTTTCTATCCATCCGGGGTTCCAAAAATGGAAATCCAAATGGATTACTGGAATGTCTAACCGCTCCGCTATCTGTTTTGCCAGCGTTGATTTTCCCGCGCCGCCGCTCCCAATCAGAATAATGCGCTGCATATCGGTATGAAGAAATTATGAATGCTGTGATGAACGATGCGTGGCCCATTTCCACTCCGTCCGCGCCGCGCCGGCAAGTGCACGCAGCACCAGTAGCAATGGCGATCCCGCGCTAAATGCCGAAGCAATGGAGTATAAAATTCGCGGGGTGAATGCTGGGGTGGCGGCAATGGCATAAATTGGATCCCACGAGTGAGGTCGGAATTTTGCCTTGAATGAATCAAGCCCATCGAAATTGTAGAACCGCCGCCCGTGCGCTTTCACTGCCGATAAAATTGCGCGCAACCATACTGGATTTATGGAGTGCGGTGCCGGAGCATTTTGCGACAATGGTGCAAGGCCAAGCGTCATAAAATCTGCGCCGCTTTTGTGCAGCATCTGTGCAGTCCAATAGACCATTAATTCGGCAGTTCCGTTCGGCGCGTTTTGGCCGCGAATAATTTGTTCCAGCAACCACCCGTTTCGCTGCGGAACCGGGGAGGCGATGGTAAATCCAACAATTTCTTTTTCGCGCTGGGCAACAAACACACGCCGATCAAATAATCGCCCCAATGTTTCCGGCTCAACCATAAAATGGAGCGGGGGAAGGCCGCGCGTGGCAAGCCATTGCTGTAAACATTCCGCTAATTGTTGGTTGCAGTGCGCTTTCTGAATATCCCATTCATCAATCCAAATTCCTTTGTTGCGTGCGCGGTGCAGCTGCGCCCGCAACGATGCGTGATTATCGAATATCTGTTCCCAATGCCCTAATTGCCACGTCGGTTGCGCGCCCAGCAGAACCATGGAGTGATCGGCAGAGGTATCGAATAGATCCTCCAATCGCTGCTCGGCTCCGAAATAGCAAACTCGCTCGCCTGCATCGGTGGCTTCCTGTTCAAATGCTCTGGTAATTGCTGGTAAATCATCCTTGCGGCAAACCGGCGCGCCAGCCACAATCCGCACACCGTTGTACCGCACAAAACCAATTACTCCTTCCTGATGTTTCGGAAACCAATGCTGGATTCCGGGATTGATAATTTGGTAGCAGGTAGCATTCCACCCCCAAGCCATTACCAGCTCCCTGACGTGCTGCAAGGATTCGGAAGTGGAGCGCGACAACGGAGAAGAAGTGATGTTCGGCATGGCGCAGTAGCGTTAAAGTATTGAAGTGAAAAATTCGGTTGTCCGCCGCTCCATTTGTCAGGCGCGAGAGAGAGTGTGTGAGCCAAAGCCGAGCGTTGATGTCACTCTTGCTTCCCGCCTCCCCTTTTTTTCACGTCCAGCATTGAATCATCGCTATTGCTCACGGCTTCGGTACGCTGGTTGCCAAGATATACTTGGGGGATGTTATACTTGCACGCGTTGGTGTTCACAATTTTATGGAGAGCAAGCACCACGCAGAAACACGCCACGTCTAAACGGGGTAAGCACCCACATAGCAAAGTAAGCATTATGACACCGGAAGAGCTTATGGCCGGATTACGAAAATCCTTGTTGGAAGAGGAAACCGCCGATGATGTTGTTCTGGCGTACTGCCAGATTGTTCCACCGTTTGCCGAGATCAAGGAGTTCTACCAAGCTTGCTACGACAGCAAGTTGGATTGCCGATTGCTTGATGCGAAGGATCAGCCCGATCATAACAATCCACTGTTTCGCATCCGCCGCGAGCGGGACATCGAGGCCGAGCAGCAGCCGTTGCTGGATTGGCTAGAGCAGGCACTGAAAGATGGTTCCGTCCCGCAAGTGTTTCTGGCAAATGAGCAAGTTTTCCCGTTGTTCCGTTCGGCACCGGAGCTTATCCAGAAATGTTGGGATCGGGGGTTGTGGTGCGACATGGAAAAAGGGATATGCCCCCCGGGCAAAACTCCCCGCTGGATAGTGCGCCGCCACGGACTGATGACAACGTTGGGGATGGAGCTTCCCGGAATAAACTGAGTTTCAACTCTGCTGTTGTGATGCCTGCTCATCTCACCCCATTGCCCATGCTTCCCCGCACTTTTTTTCAGCGTGATGCGCGTGTTGTTGCGCGCGAAATTCTGGGGCATCGGCTGGTGACGCTGTTTGGTGGAATCCGAACCAGTGGCAGAATAATCGAGACCGAAGCCTACGTCGGCGAAATGGATGCCGCAAGCCACTGCTACCGTGGCAAAACCGCCCGCAACCAAGCAATGTTTTTGGATGGTGGGCACGCCTACATCTATTTCATTTATGGAGTTCACCACTGCTTCAACGTTGTTACGGGGGAAGCGGGTGTGGGGCAGGGGGTGCTGATTCGCGGGGTGGAGCCAACCGAGGGGATAGAGGTGATGCGCCAGCGACGGAAACGTCCCGCAGGAAGCATCGCCGCTTTGGCAGATGGCCCCGGTAAGCTGACAATCGCGCTGGGAATCGGGCCGCAACAGAACGGTGCTGACCTTCTGCACAACCCCCATATTTGGATAGAGCCGGACACTCAGCTGGCCGACCATGAAGTATGCAGAACCCCCCGAATCGGCATCACAAAAGCAGCGGAGCTTGAATGGAGATGGGTGAGGAAATGATGGAGGTTTGTCGGGTGCAAATAAATGGGAGCAAGCATCAGAATTATGGAGCCCAGTTGCTTTGCCGAAGGCTATCGAACAGATGGTGAACACCATCGAAATCCAGATTCAGGCTGTCAAGATCGGCATACTCACACAGCAGCAGTGCGGATTCGCGGTCGGAGTACATGATGTGCCCTTCGGCAGGGCGTTGGGGGTTGAACAGTATCAGCACCGTATCGCCAGCCTTCCAGATGTCGGGGCCGGCAGTGGTTCTTGCTGTGGCGGTTGTGGTGGTTGTGGTGAACGTAATCGTCAACCGGTCGGCGGGTCTGTCGGGCCGTTTATACTCAGGGATCATCACCCGTTCAAGATGGGTGATAACCCCTTTTGTTGGCTTCCACGCTTGCGAGAGCTTCGGATAGCTTGCGTTGATGACGAACGACCAAATGCTAAACCCAACCAGAAGAACCACACCGGCGACAATCCAGAGTTTTGATGTTTTTTTTGCTGGCATATTTATGCTGAAGTAATTCGCCAACCGGAACCGCCACGTTGGGATCGCTTCACAACTGGAAGTACAACCCCGCCACCGCCTTTATCGCCCGTGATTTCCAAGAGTCCACCATGAAAAATTCTTGCTGTTGGCGGGCTTCGTCGGTTAGTGCGTAGTTGTAGCGTATGTCGCCCCGCAGGTGAACAACCTCACTCAGTGCCACATCCACCCCACCGCCAATATCTATCGAGATGGTCATGGTTTCAAACGAGTTTTTTACGTCTTGGTTGGTCTGGTCATCGCGATCGGCGGTGGCTGCCAGCAGTGTGCCAAGCGTGGTCCCGCCGTAGGCATAGAATGTTGGGCTCCCCTGGTTCAAATTCAGCCGCACGTTGATGGGGATTTCCAGATAATCGAGCGTGTACAGGGTGGTGATTGGGGGGCTGCTACTGCTGGTTGTTAGCTCCAGCTTCCCCCCGCGCTGAACATACTGCGCTTCGGCACGGAAGGTCAACATCTGCATCAGGCCAACCTCGAACGCTGCGCCAGCTATTGGGCCGTAGTGTTCGCTGTTGGTTCCGCCGCCGGTGGTTTCGGCGGTGGTGATGTTTACCCCCGCATACACCCCTACGTTAATTGATTGCGCTTCTGCCGCCAAACTGATACAGGCCAGCCCTGCACAAACAGCGGCGAGCATACGAACGGTTTGCATAGATATTTTCATAGATAATCGTTGGTGGTTCTGGTGTGTTGTGGTTTGCTTCGGTGAAGGATTGGGCACTTCAAGGAATCGCTCTAACAATCGTATCACAGCCGGAAGATGACACCGATTCCGGCTTTTAGCCCGTTGAGTTTCATTTCGTTGATTTGCAGTGGGGGGAAGTCGCTTTGGCGAAGAACGTTGGTCAGCCCAACGGCATAGCGAACATCGGCGGTAAGGGTAAGCATTGGGTCTATGGCAATCTCCGTTCCGCCACCGAACTCCAGCGCCCACTCACTGTTCGTAAAATCATCGGTGGCCGATAACGTGGTATCAATCCCCGCAACCGAGCCGCGTGCTTGTGCCGAAAACAGCAGCCCCAAGGTTGGTCCGGCCATTGCAAAGGCTCGCAACCGCCCTTCGGTTATCCCTGTTTTTAGCAGGAGGGGGAATTGGACGTAATCAAGCTCATACGTTCCGGCCACCCGCCCGATACCCGTTGGCAATGCAATGCGGGCGCCCCGCTGCACAAACTGAACCTCTCCTTGCAAGCCAAACCATGCCGTAAACTGAAACTCGGCACCGGCGGCCAGCATCACCCCGGTTCGTGCTGCAAGCGATAACTCGGGGTCAACCGCTGCGGTGGTGTATGCCACCCCACCACGAAACCCAACGGAAACCTGTTGGGCCGGAAGCAACACCGGCAACAGCCAAAACAACAAGAGAATATGGCGCATAGATTGGCGTGATAAGCAGTAGCCAAATGGTTCGGAAGCCGCTTTGTCCCACCCGATAGCAATGAGTTTATCGGCTGCCGCCCGGCTGAATGAAGAGAAAACAACAACGGGCATCAACCC
>JADZEY010000085.1 GCA_020850315.1 Armatimonadota bacterium
TGAAGCTGACGCTGTGGTCGCCAGCGTCGCGTGTGCCTTCGTCAAGGGTCATCACTTCTTTGCCTTGCTCGTTGTAGAGCTTCACCGAGACACTGCCAGCATCGGCAATGCGGTAGGCCAGCTTCACAAGGTCACGGCCCGGGTTCGGTGCGGTTTGCCAGAGTGTGGTTCCGTTTGTGCCAAGTGTGGCATCCACGCTGCTGGTTCCGTTGGCTTCTCCGGTTCCTGGTTGGATACGAGTAGCAGTTCCGCCAAGCTGAACAACTTGTGCGCCGTTAGTGGCATTGGTGTTGACGGTAAGCGTTGCGCTGGAAGTCCCCTTGTTTAGCGGACGGTAGGTGACCTCAAGGAACTCACTCTGTCCCGGTGCCAGCGTGGTGCGTGGCAGACGGCCAAGCGTGTAGTCGGTGGAGGTTGGGCCGGTGATTGTGGTTGTGCTCAGCTTCACCGGCATGGTTCCGCTGTTGGTAATCATCACGGTTTGGCGTGCCACTTTCCCAACAGGAACCGACACGTTATCGAACAAGGAAGCTGGGCTGGCGGCCAACGTGCGGGTTCCGGCTTCACCAATCAGGTTCAGCGTGACAACATCACCGTTGGAGAGCGTCAGGTTCAGCTGGGCACTGCGTGGGCCGGGCTGGCTGGCTGGTGCTGGTGTGTGAACAACTGAGAGGTTCATCACCCCACCAGGCATTACAGCAAACGGTACGGCTGGCCACGGTTTGGCTGGGTTCATTGCAAACTCAGCAGCGTCGGTTCCAACAATCTCAACTTTGTTCACAAAAATCAACTCCTGCGTGGTGTTTTCCACCATGGCACTTGCCACCGATTGGTCGCTTGTTGCGCCGCCAATCACTGCTGGGGCAAACATCACGTCGCGTGGCTCAAGGCCAACCGTGCCAACGCCGGTAACATCCCAGTAGTACGAACCACGCTCGGTCAGCCCCGGAAGGATAATCGTCGAATCGTTGGTTTGCAGCTCGATGGTGGCGCGGCGCGTGCCACTACGCGATGGTGTGAACTGTAGCGTGACAGTGGTGCTGTCGCCCGGGGCCATCATGTAGGTGTTGCTGTTGCCGTCCAGCACTAAGTTGCTGAAGGCATCAACAATCTTGAACTCCTTCACATCGCCCGAGCTGATGCGGAAGCGATCCTTGCTAACGCGCAGGTCGCAAGCACCTGGGTTGTAGAGGGTCACGGTCATCATCTTGGTTGTGCGGATTGGGGTGTTTGCGAACTTCACTGGCTTCGGAAGTTGCCCGCCTTCCACGCGGTCGCTGATGCTGGAACCCAAGCCGCGTCCGAACAGGTCGAACGTCAGCAAACCATCTTCGGTATAACCAGTTTCTGGGTTGACCCCTGTGAAGTTTGCGCCGTTGGTTGCAACATAGATCCGCGCAAAACGCTTGCCCGGATGCTGTGCCACAAAGTTCACGTAAATCGTGCTTGAGCCTTTCTCCGGTACGCTAATCGGGTAGTCAACCATTCCATTTGCTGGCACCGGTGCAACGCCCGGTTCGGTGCTGATGAAGTAATCAACCGATGGGATCGGCATCCAGTTTTCGTCCCGAAGCAGAGGGTACGCGGGGTTCCCTTGTCCATAGATCGAATCTGTCTGATAGACCCTCGTTCCAAGAATCTGGAACTCACCTTCGCCCACGTTCACCACGGTGATCGGGTAGCTTTGGATGTACTCCCCAGCGCAGATGAAATCTTTGTTGAAGACATCCTCGTTTGGTCCCAGCTTGCGGGTTCCACCCAAGTAGAAATCACCACCAGCAGCGGCTGAGTAAGCGTACAGAACGTAGCTGCGGATTTCCCCTTCAGCGTTCACCGTAAGGGTTGCGCGCTGTGGGCCAACCCCTTTGGGCGCAAAACGAATTGCCGGGGTTGATGCGCCCAATGCAGATAGTGGTGTGCTGAGCGAGTTCACCAACTGGCCATTGCTTGGGTTGATGAGCTTATACTGGCCGGATGCGTCAACAAGCGTGAACGTGACCGGTGCGCTTGGAGCTTTGCCGTTGTTGTTGGTGTTGCTGATCGTCAGCGGCATGAAATCTTGCCAAGCAAGGCGGGTTACCTTCAGTCCGTTCATCAGCGTGTCGCCGCTTTTCACCGTAGCGGTTCCGCCGCTGGCCACGTTGCCGATGTAGATCAGGCGTGGTGTGGCTTCGGCTTCCAGCATGTAGGTGCGGTCGAAGCCGTTGTCGTCGGTGACTTGCAAGGTGGCTGTGCGCATCCCGATAGCCGTTGGGGCGAAGGTCACGGTTGGCGTTACTTTGCTGTCGGCACCAATTTTCCCGTTGGTTGGTGAGATGATGAAATCCCCAGGATTTGCGCCGCTGATGGTGAAGGTGTAGGCACGCGATGAGCAAGGATCGGGATCAAGGTAAAGGCTGAATGGCTGATAGCCCTGCGAGGTCCAAACCTGAATCTTTGTTCCGCTCAGCAGCTTGTCGTTGTTGGCCATCGCGCTGGTTCCACCCTGCGATGGGTCTCCAGTGATCTGGATGTTGCAAGGATTGAAGACGTAGAGGGTTCCGTAGTACAGAGGGTTGGATTCAAGATCCACATCGTTGTTAACAGTGGATGTGCTGAACGTTGCCCCGGTAACCCCTTGCAGTCCGGCTCCCCCTGACTTTGCGTTGCTCCCTCCGCCGCCATAACCATCACCTGGCGTTACGCTAATGAAATCCGATGACCCAGTGGCAATGCCGATAGAAGCTGTTGTCCCAAAGCCTTCGGTGTAGTAAAAGTCACCGTACCAGAATTCAATCCTGTTAGAACTTTCGTACAGGCGGACTTGGTAGAAGCCGGGGATAACGTAGCCATAGTATGCATAGGCCTCCCAATTGATCTGCATGTTGTTGAACTCAATCACCAACACACGATTTGGTGCAGTGCCGTTCAGGAAGTAGCGAACGTTGCCATCACCCAACCCCGTTTCTTTATCTGAAAGGATCAGCTGATCGTCCCAGAACGGAGCAACGTGAGGAACCGTTGGGGATCCTAAGTCATTCTCGTAGTCGCGTGTAACGTCCGTAGAACCAAACCCAACCAAGCCGTTCGAGGTTGCGGAAAACCGTGTGTAGGGTTTGTTATCGAAGTAGAAGGTGAAGGCTGGTTCGCCTTTGGCAACCGATGGGGTAAAGCCGGCAACGCCGTCATCGGCACCAGCACTGAGTATCTCGGTTGGGGTACCTTCCGGTGAAATTTGGTCGCCGTAGGTGTCTAAGAATTGGTAAGTAGAGACGTTACCGTAGGATAGCCCTAACGGCAGCATCATTGCCAGGATTGCCCCTAGCAAAAGCTTGTACATCTGTCTCATGGTGGAAAACTCCGGTTAGTGAAGTGGTATAAGTTGGATACGTTGAGTTGAGTTGCGGTATCAGCGTTCTATTGGTACTTGCTGCTCATCCGTTTCTGTTGCTGGTTCATCGGGTCAGGAAAAATATAACGCGTTCAGTGCGGGGTTGGCAACCCACGCTGCGCTACCTACGGGGCATTGCTGCCGTCTGGATTACGCAGGTAAGCGATGGTTGATAACCCATTGCCACGCGAAAATATCACTCTTGGCAAAAATCATGCCCAAAAACACGGTTTTTGCTGATTTGTTACGTGGTGGCACTACGGCGGTGGCTTCCTCGCTTTCCTCCCAAAAATCATCGTGGCGATTATTCACGTGGTGGGAATATTTGTCCCTGCTATTTGCAAAATAACGTGGCATATCTGCCAGCCCTCACCCTCTCGAAGATGCCGATCCTATCGGCACGCCCTCTCCCAATCAGGTGGAAGTGCTGATTGCCTCACATTGGTCGGGTGGGAGAGGGGGCCAAAGCCGGGGAGAACAAGGAAGGGGGGAACGGTAAGTTGCCCCGCGCTCCCCGCGCTGAAGCACGAGGTAATGGGCTACCCGTCCACCCACTACCGATCACCACGAATCCCGCCCTCCGTTATGCTGAGCCCCGTCGAAGTATGAAGCGGAGCCACCGAACCTCAGGGGATCGTCATCGCGAGGAGCGGTAGCGGCGTGGCGATCTGGCGTGTGGTAGTGTGTCCGATGTCATCCCAGAAGTCTGCGGGATCGCTTCGTCGAAAACTCCTTGTCGAAGACCCCGACCCGTCGGGGCGATAACGGGGGTGGGGTGAGTTTGCGAAACTCACCTCACACATCACTTCCCAAACTATCCTCCCCCCCGAACATCCTCCAACGGCGTTGCTACCTCCACCGTGACGGTGCGGCAGTAGTACCGGCCTTCCGGCAGGGCATTGTCGTACAGCAGCCGCGATGGTCCCACCCCTTGCGCACTGGTGATGATGGCCTCGGGGCGTTCGGCAAGGATCAAATCCCGCACTGCAAACGCGCGCGATTCCGATAGCTGCTGGTTATGCGCTAACTCCCCAAGCCGGTCGGTGGAGCCGGTGATCTGCGAGGTTGACCGGGGGTAGATGGACTGCGCCACAAATGCCGAGACCATCCTCCGGTTTTGCGGCGTTATCTCCGCCTTGTCGAAGTCGAACACAATCAAACTTAGCCGGCTGATCTCGAACGGGTGGGTTGCCCCACTTGCCGGAATCATTGCTTCCGATTGCGCCCGTTTTCCGCGCGCGTCGGTGATCTCCAACACCCCTTGCAACTCCCCGCGTTCCCCCACCTTCTCCGAAATGATCCCCGCCGCCTTGTCGTCCAACGCCCACGTTACCGCTGCCGGGGGCGCGCCGGTCCCCGATCGTTCGGCCACCGTTGCCCCGCCAGCACTGACCCGCAATCGCCACGAACTGATGGCCGCCGGGCTGGTTGCCTCGGTTGCGAACTCTATGTTTTGGGGTGAGTAGGAGTACTCGCTGAACCGCTCGTGCAGGATCGGAGCCAGCAGGTTGTCGGTCAGCGAGGCGATCTCAACCCGCCGATTTTCCTCCACCCCTTCCTGATACTCGGCACTGCTGGGGAAGGTTGGCCGCGCAAGCACGGCAATGGCAATCCGTTTTGGGTCAATCCCCCAGGTGTCGGCAATGTACTCCTTGATGGATTGCGCCCGCTGTTTTGCCAAGCTGGTTGCCTCGGCTTGGGTTGCCGTTTCGCGTCCGTCGGTGGTTCCGTTCAGTGTGATTTTTATGGAAGGGTCGGCAGACATTCGCGAGCCGATCACATTCAAGATGCTGTAATAGGCATCCAACGAGCGGTGCGGCAAATCCTTCTCGTTGAACGCCGCACGCGATTCCCCGCCGATCCGTTGGTATCGGCCTGGAATCTGGGTGCTGGCACTGTCGAAGAAGATGTACGGCAGAATCGGGAACGTCTCGGTGACGATGGTCCGCACCACCTGCACCTGCTCGGTGGTGCTTGTGGTGATCCCTGCCACCGGCAACACTTCGGGTGGAGGTGGTGGGGGCGGCGGTGGAGGTGGCGGCGGTGGGGGCGGCGGAGGCTGCACCGGAACGCCAAAATCGTAGCGGAGCGCAAGGTCTGCTTGGATTGTGGAGACGCGCCAGCGGTTGGCAAGGGTGATGTCGGTGAATGGGTGGTAGTAGCTCACCTCCGGCGCAATGCTCAGGCGGTTGGCTATCGGGATTGCATACCCCAGCGTCCCGCTTGCAGTAATCAGCGTTTGCACGTTGCCGATTGGCCCGTTGCCAACGTCGCGGGTGACGCGGTTGGTTTCGGGATAGAGTACGCCGTCCGGTGAGAGTATCTCCTCGGTCTGGTGGTAGGTTGCTTCGGTCAGCGGAAAGCCCGCGCCGGCACCCGCACGCAGGTAGATGGGGAACTCTGGGATTGGCGCAACCCGCAGCCCAAATTCTCCCACAAAAAAATTCAGCGTAGCGGTGTAGCTGTGTTTCCGCTCCAGCGGAACGTAGCTGTTGCTGTTCGGATCCAGCACCGGAAGCCCAGCGGTGTAGGCTTCGCCGAACGATCCGCCACGCTGTGCAAACAGCAGGTGGGCCGTAAGGTCAACCGCGCCGCCAAGCAGGGGAAACTCGCCGAACAGCCCCGCCACAATCCCTTTCCCATCTCCATCGCCAAACGCCCCGCATTCGGTTCCGCTGGTGAAGATGCTGGCTTGGGTCTGGTGGCGGTTGTAGCCGTATCCCCCCAGCACCCCAAGCCGGAACGTCACCCGCTCCAATTTCCCGGAATCAAACGCAGTTGAATCTTGGGTTGCATCTTGGGCCGAAGCCGAGCCGTGAGCAAGCAACGAAAAAGCAATCGCGCCAAGAAGGAGTGCGCGGTGTAGTTGAGTATGCAAGTGCAGTGCGCCGATGTTTGTGAGTTTTTCGGGTTTCCCCTCACCCCATGCCCTCTCCCGGGGGGAGAGGGGGCTAAGAGAGGTTTTTTCTGGGGAAGGAGTTCGTTCCCGTTGTTCTTTCTTCTTTCCTGTTTCTTCTTGCCCCCCCTTGCCCGCCTTGCTGATGCTTGTTTCAGCATGGCGAATCGGGAGAGGGGGTTGCGCCGATGGAATCGGCATCTTCGAGGGGGTGAGGGGCAGTGATTACCGCACCACCTCCATCCGCTCCGTTGCTTGGAAGCCGTTGGCTTCAAAGCGGTAGAAATAGACTCCTTGCGGAAGGTGGGTGGTGTTCAGCTCCAAGCGGTAGCGTCCCCCTTTCAGCAGCTGGTTGCCATCCAGCAGCGTTGCCACTTCCACCCCTGCGCTGTTGAACAATCGGAGCCGTGCGTTGGCATCTTCAAAGAACTCCACCTCAATCGTCACAACCCCTGTTGTGGGGTTGGGGGATGGAGCCGTCAGGCGGTTCAGCCCGCCACGGAAGTTCAGCCGTGAGATGTTGCAGCGCGGATCAACCTGCACGATGCTGGTGTCGCCCGTGGGGATCAGTTTCACGAAGAAGATCGAATCGCTGCTGAAGTCACCCGCCGACACCGCAAGGTGCATCTGCGAGCGGACAGAGTCGGGAACCGTCACCACAAACCGCGCCCGCGCAATTTCCCCACGCTGGACGCTGTCGCAGCCGGGTATCGTCACCCTGATTCCGGTGGTCCCTTCGGTTGCTGTTGTTGCTGCCGAGTATTGCGAGCTGATGCTTAAAAATTGCAACGCACGGCGGTTGTAGTTCAGCGCAAACCCAACGTCAATCGGCATCTGCGCAATGGTGCGGTCGCTGTAGATTCCCACCTCAATCGTGTCGGCAATCACCCCGCCGACGGTGTCAATCCGGTTGGCGTTCGTGTCCAGCAGGAACCGGAACGGGAAGGGGGGTGCGTAGCCAAAACTGTAGATGCGACCGGTGTCGGCAATGGGGCAGGGAAGAAGCGATTCGGCAGCAATGGCCGTGTCGTACAGCTGCTCGATGAACGGGCAAAACCGCACCGTCAGCAGGATGCTATCCCCCGGCGCAAGCTGCGTTGGATAGGGGACACTGCTCCCCACAATCGTATGCCCCGGCGGCAGCCGCAGCGCGTTGAACTCAATCGGGATTCGGCCTGGGTTTGTCACCGCCACAACCCTATCGGCGCAGCTTTTTATGTTGACCGTATCGAAGCTGGTAAGGCCCGTTACGGCAATGCGTGGCTGTGCAATTTGGATGTAGATGCTATCGGGCGGAACCACCAGTTTGTACAGCACCAGCGTATCGCTGTCGAAATCAACCTCATCAATGTGAATTTTGAAAATGGTGTCCACCCCCGTTTTCGGAATGAACGTCACCCAAGCGATGGTGTCGGCAGGGACTTGCAGCGCGTTGCGAAGCGTGACCCGCGCGCCGTCGCCGGTGTCAACCGCAGTGATATTGGTGGTGTAGCTGCTGGCCACTTGGCCCAAACTGACGATCGAGGAATCGTACTGGATTCGGAACCGAACATCAATCCGATCCTGTGGCATATCACGGTCGGTGATGACCGGAAGCCGCAACGTGTCGCAGGTGGTGATGGTGATGGTGTCCAGCGTGGCGGCAACCGTGTCGAACGTCATCCGCATGCCGTACGGGAACGCAAAACCTTCGCCGCGAACCAGTATGGTGGTGTCGTCGTCGTTGCAGGGGAAGGATGTTGTGATATACATCCGCGCCTGGTACGGGCGTGGCGCGCGCGGCGTGAAGTTCACCCGAATCCGGAAGGTGTCCCCGCGCTGAATCACCCACGGGAACGGCGCGCCGTTGGCGGGCGCAGCCGTGAACACTTGCTGATCCGGCACAAACCGGATTCCCGTGACGATCATGCTGTCGCCGCTGGGATTGACGAACTGATCGGGGACCGTCACCGTGACGGTTCGGTTGGGTGAGGTTGTGCCGGCGCGCGTGTTCGGGAAGTTAATCGGGGTTGGTGCTGGCTGGAAATTTAGCTCGCGCCGCCCGCTCATCGTCACGGTGTCCTCGCGGTTCCAATCCGTGGTGTGGGAACGGATGTGGAACTTCCCGTTGGCCAGCAAATTCTGCTGCGTTGCCGGGATGTTCGGGCAGAAGGAAATCTCCAACGTGTCGGTGGTGCTTGGCGGAATTTGGTAGGGGAGCGTCCTCCCGTTGGTCAGCTTGCTGCGCCACGAATAGACGGCGGGGATTGCGTTGGGCAAATTCCGCCCGTCAATCCAGATGGAGTCAACGGTGATCGGCTTGAACGCGCTTTGGTTCGGCAGCGGAATCTCACGCACGATGCAGTCGCACGGGCGCACCAATCCATAATTCACAAAACTGAGCGGGACATCCAAACGGTAGATGATCCCCCGCCCCGTCAAACTTCCCACTTGCTGAATAGCGCAAGGGTTGCTGCTGACCGCGCGCGCGTCGCCGTTGTAAGCCACCTCCTGCGTGGGCGCAAACTGCACATCCACCAAAATGGAGTCGCGCGGTTGCAGCGTGGCCGGGAACGGACGCGACGAAGCCACAATGGAGTAGCCCGGCGGCAGATACAGGCTATCCACCTCCACCGGAACGGTGCTGATATTCTCCACCAAAATCCGCTCGGTTCTTGTTGTCCCAACCTCAACCAAACCGTAGGTAGTCAGCGGGGTGACGTACAGTTTTGGGGTGGTGCTGGTCCCACGGATCAGCACCTGGTAGCGTTGGCCATCGCTCAGGTTCACATCGATAAATGCTTGGTCGGTGCGGTCGTCCATCAGGTCGTTGGGGCAGTAGCGGAGGGCCCATGTTGTGCTTTCGCCCGGCTGCAACGTACCGCTGCTCATCCCGGAAAGTTTGGTGTACTTCCCATTGGGGTCGTTCAGCGTTGCCGAGGTGATGGTCAGCGGCCCGGAGGAGGCGTTGGTGATCTGGATGGAGTCTTCGCCGCAACGGCATCCAACAACATTGCTGATGGAGAGATATGCCGGCTGGAAGGAGAGTGCATCAAACACGCCGGTTCCGCTGATTGGAATGCAGACCACGCTGTAGCATTCTTCATCGAAGATGCAAAGGGTGTCGTAGTAGGTGATCGCCTCGCGCGGGCGGAACTCCACCGTAACGTTCCCGCTTCGCCCTTTTGCAAGGTTCAGCGAACGCCCGCCGGAGATGCGGAACACATCGCCAACTTTCAGATACGCCGAAAGCCTGCGCGGGTCGCCACGGTTCTCCACCGTCACCGATTGGGTTGCGGTTTTCCCGATGGTGACGTTCCCGTAGGCGATGATGCTTTGGTTGAACACGAAGTTCACATCAATCCCGTACCCTTTCAGGTAGATTTTTTTGACGATGGTGCATCCCCTGTAGCGGGTTTTCACCCGCATCTCGCCGGTGTAATTCCCGGCGCGCGTTGGGCGGAACCGGACGAACGTCGGGTTGTACGCCTCCTGCGGTTGCAGCATGATTGGGAACCGGAACCGGCGGCCAAAAAAGCCATCATCGAACTCAATCGTATCAATGCCGATGGGGTCGCTAACGCCGCTGCGGTACTGGTAGGTTCGCACATCGCTTACCTGGCCCGGGCATACTGCGCCAAAGCTCATCGAGTCAATTTTGCTCCCATCATCTTTCAGCAGAAGCAGCACTTCTTGGGTGTGGCCAACCAGTGGGATAATGCCGCTTCCTGGGCAGCGGTCGTCGCTGAACAGGCGGAGCGTGTCGTAGTTGGTGCGGGTGGTGTCGCCGGCGTTCATCCGCACAAGCATCGTCCAGCTTCCCCCGGGCGGGACCGTCAGCGGAAGGTTCTGCCCCGCAATGGCCGGGGACCATCTGAACACAGTATCCTGCAACCGGATGCTGTCAATCTTCAGCGGTCGGTTGGTGATGTTGGTTAGCGTTAGTGGTTTCTCGGCAAACGGTTTCTCCACGCATCCAACGTACAGCGTGTCAAGGTCAATTTGCCCTTCGCTGTACTCAAAATCTGTCTTCCGAATGAAGTTGATGGGGATGCGGGCGATGTTGTTGCAGCGGTTGTTGTTGAACACCCGAAGCTCGGCCTGAAGCTGCCCGGTGATTGTTGCGCGCATCCTGATGGTGGCCGATTGCGGTGCGTTCTGCTGCAACGTTAGGCGGTTGGGGCTAACGGTGAACAACCCTGCATCGCGCCCGGCAACTTGCAACACCACTTGGCCAGCGCAGAACGAGGTGTCGGTGACGGTGACGGTGAAGGTGGTGTCGCCGGTGCAGATAATCGTTCCGCTGAAACTTGTTGGGCTAACGCTGAAGGTGAACGGAACCGTTCGGTTGCTTGGCTCGCACCGTGCGCCGCTCCGCATTCGGCCAACAATGCCGTGTCCGGTGGCATCGCACAGTGCTTGCCCGCTGGGGGCTTCGTTGAAGCGGTAGTACAGCACCAAACCGCTCTCGTTGCCGTTCAGCGAAAGGTCCTTTTGGCAGCGGATTTCGTTGGCAGAAAGGGCGCGGCTCCACAATCGGACCTCATCAATCTGCCCCAGAAATGTGCGGTAGCGGTTGGCATCGTCGTACAGGCCATTGCAGCTGCCGATCTGGGTTTGCAAATTCCGGTTGGCCACTGGGTGAAGCCGTGTGACGGGATAGTTCGGGTTGGTTGCCGTGGCAACTTGGAATCCGTTCACGAAAATCAGGGCTGTTCCGCTGCTTTCCCACACCGCAGCAACGTGAGTCCATCCGCCGGCGTACAATCCGGGAACATCAACGCTGGCAATGGTGTTGTCGGCGCTTTCCAGTTTGGTCCCGTCGGCACTGAGTTCAAAGTAGATGCGGGTCCCTTCGATATAGACCACCCATTGGTCGTTGTCATCTTTGTTCGGCCCCCACAGCCCGCCAACAAACTGGCGCATTCCGGGTTGTTCGGTTGGCTTTATCCAAGCCTCGAACGTCAGTGCTGTGCTTAGCGCGGCAAGCCGGTAACTGGTGTCAACGTCAACATACTGGGCGGCGCGCCCGCTGGTGACTTGCGTCAGCAGTGCGTTGCCGATGCAGGCTTTGTTGGCATCGCAGGGGGCGGGGAACTGGGCAACGGCCAGGCCGCTGCTGGCCAGAAGCATCGCCACCGAAAAAAGCAGTTGGTACAGGGAACGGCGCATATCGTACAGAGTAGTAGGAAAGGGCTTGCGAATAGCAATACCAGCAAGTAGTTTTGCCAGCATACAACAACACTGCAATGACGATATCTGAAAAATTGAAAATCCTAGCCGAGATTGACGACACCAGAGCCGAAACAAATCCCTGGCTGGATGCCTTGTTAGGAGAGAATCTTAATTCTGCGTTGCAGTATTTGCACAAGCAATATGTAGAACGGGTACAACGCTATCGCAACGACCTACAACAATTTGAGCAACGCTTTGGTATGACCAGTGCTGGGTTCTACCAGCAATTCCAACAGGGCCAACTTGGCGATGCCATGGATTTTTTTGAATGGGCTGGGCTGTATGAACTGTGGCAAATCAGCAATCAGAAAATGCTAAGAATTCGGCAAGCATTATGACTGCAACAGATCATCTTGCGGCCATGCGCAGTTTGATAGATAAGCACCCACACATCACACAGATAGTTGTTGCTCGCGAAGAAGCTGATTATCACATAGGGCTGTTCCGATACCGGATCCAATTTCGCAACGGCAATTTATTGGAAGCCTTTGAACGATTTGAATCAACACCGTCTGGCATTGCTGTTTTGAAGTACAGCTTCCATCTACAGGATGCTTCTGGGGCACTCATTATGCGCTGGGATAATGCCCCGCACCATCCAACCGTTCCGTCATTCCCTGACCATCTGCATCAAGGCTCGGAAGACAATGTTCTGCCAAATTCGCCTGTCACTCTGCGGGATATCCTAACCCTTCTGGGCTAATTCACCGCACACACTGCACCACCTGCGTTGCCATCCGTTGCCCGTCGCGAAGGGTGCAAAGGTACGCCCCTGCCGGCAGCTCTTCCGTGAGCGGAATGCGGTAGTTGCCGGGACTCATCCGGCGGTTTAGCACCGTTGCCACCCGCTGCCCCGCCATTGTGGTTAGCTCCAGCTGAACATCAGCCGTGCGGTCAATGGTGATCTCTAGAGTGGTTGTCCCCCGGAACGGATTCGGGTAAGCCCCCGCGATGCTGAACTTCGTTTCGGCATACTCTGCGCGGCGGTCGGTTCCGCTTTTTTGCGCTTGCAGGATGTCCAGCGGGATCACCGTGTCGTCTTGCAGCACGGTGCGCATCTCCGGCATAGTCAGCCCAAACCAATCGGTTAAAATTTCGGCATAGACTGCGCGGTAATCAATCTGGTACTGAAGGTCGCCGTTGGCGTTCAGGTTCTTCAGGTCTGGCGGGTCGCCAAACACGCCGCTGTTGACCTGGGTCCCGAACACAAACTGCACCGAAGCTGCGCCGTGGTCGGTGCCGCGGCTTCCGTTCTCGTATGGCCGCCGCCCAAACTCGCTGATGGTCATCCCGATCACTCGATCCGCCAATCCAAGCCGTGTCATGTCGAACATGAACTGCGCTACCGAGTCGCCAATCTGGCTAAGCAGGGTTGGATGAATGCCCAGATACTCATCCCCCACGGCAATTTGCTGCGAGACGTGAGTATCGAATCCCCCAATCGAGACCACATAGACCTTTGTCTTCAATCCCCCGGCAATCAGTGCCGCCACCGAAGCCATCTGCTGCGAAAGGCTGTCGTCGGCGTAGGTTGCTTGCAGTTTGCTTTTGCCGCTGTTGTAGGCATCGCGCACAGTTTGGGCGTATTTGTTCGAGCGGCTGGCGATGTCGGCAACGAACTGATATTCAAGGCTGTAGCTGGTGTTCGCGCTGTCGGGGTCAAGCTCGTCAAGCTGCGAGGCCACCCCTTGCAGTTGCGTGGGGTCAATCACCTCGATTCCCATCCGCCCCTTGGAGCTAATCAACGCCAGCGAGAAACCGCCGAACTGAATGGCCAACGGGTCGGGGGGAAGCGAAGCCGGAAAGTCGGGGTAGCGTTGCTCCAGATAGCGGCCAACCCATCCGGTGTCCAGCCGGGTATCGGGGCTAGAATCGTTGATGCCGCTTAACCAAATATCGGTTGAGCGGAAGTGCGACAAGTTCGGGTTTGGATACCCGACCCCTTGCACAATCGCCAGCGTTCCAGCCTCCAACATCCGCCCCATTCCCCCTTGCGATCCGGTTGCTAATGCAGGATGGAGATAGATATCGCCGATATTATTCCACGCTTTGTCCTTTGCCACAGCCAATGCCGGGCGGATGCGGTAGTATTCATCGTCAAGGCAAGGGGGCATGGTGTTCAGCCCGTCGTTGCCGCCGAACAACTGAATCACCACCATGATGCGGTCGTTGTCCGGTGGCAGTTGTGCAAGCGCAGCAAGCGAGGTGTTGGCCCGCACCGGCAAGCCTCCCAACATGAATGGGGTTGCGGCAGTTGCGGCGGCCGCAGTCTTCAGAAATGAACGGCGTCTCATAAGCAGGAAGGTTGGGAACGTTGAATGTCGAGTGAAAAAAGGAGAAGAATGAAGAATGGAGAATGAAGAATCACCTCTTCGCTACTGACCACTGACCAAGGACTAATGACCACCATCAACACAACTGAAAATCTGGCAACTCAGCAATCGTTTGCAGCAAGTCTTTCATGTTGCGTGCGGCGGTTGATGGGCTGTTGTCCACGATTCCCCCCCACTCATAATCGGGCGCGCCACCAACCAGTTTTTTCACAAACACCCCTTTGCGCCCCGCCGAAAGTGGGCGTGGCAGCAGCAACGCGCCAAGCGATTTTACCAGTTCGTTCACGTCGTCGTACTGCGGGAATTGCTTGATGAAATCCAGCACTGCCGTGTCGCTCATCGCCGCAATCACCCGGCGTGCGGCAGCGGCTCTGACGGGGTAGGTGGTGGTGGTGATCCAGTCGTGGTAGCCGGGCCAGCCGCTAACGTTTGGCGGATCGAATATATCCTGGCCCATCGCACGCATCTCACCATACAGGCTTCCGGTTGCGCCAAGTTGGCGTGCCAGCCCAACCTCAAACTCCATCGGTGTTTTAATCTGCGCGCCGATGTTGGCGTTGTCGTAGAAGTGCGCGCTTTTCAGCAGCGCGGCCATCACCGGCTTGATGTTGAAGTTGTTTTGCACAAAGATGTCGGCCATTGCTTCAATCACCGCAGCGTCCGATTTGGCAGGGTTGCTGTACACAAAAAACGTGTAGAGCTTCCGGCAGATAAACCGCGCAACCTCGCGCGGGCGTTTCTGGAAGATGGTGTCAATCAGCTTGGCAATCTCTTCCTGGCGGACGATATGCTCGGTGTTGGTTGTGCCGTCGCGCGCGGGGAAGGAGACCCCCATGAACTGCTTGGCGTTGATGTCGTGGTTCTTGGCATCGAAGTAGCTGGTGAACAATCCAGTGGGGGGAATGAATTGGTCGGTGAACTGCGAGACGCGCCAGCCAGTCAGGATTCGGGCCGCTTCTTTCACATCCCCTTCGGTGTAGTGGCCAATGCCCATGGTGAACAATTCCATCAGCTCGCGGCCGTAGTTTTCGTTCGGCGCGCCGGCGCGGTTCAGGTCGCCACCAAGATAGACCAGCATCGCCGCGTCTAACGTGATGTTGAACGTGAGCCCCTTGAAATCCCCCAACCCGGTGTCGCGGAATAGTTTGTTCTGGCGGTAGAGCAACGGGCCAATCACATACTCCAGATCTACCTCGAACTCACTGGTGAAGTGGCCGCTCCAGAATGCTGCCATTTTCTCGGCAGCGGTTATTCCGGCATCGCGCATCACCCCGATGTACCAGTTCCGCAGCGCGCCGGCATCGCCAATCCACTGCCCCCGAATCTGGTTCTCTAAATCGGGCGTTAGCCCCTCCAAACTTTCGGTGGCGTGGTCAGCCATTGCGGGTGGGGGCGGGTCGTTCGGGGTGTCCAGCAGTTTGTCAACGGCCTCGCTGGGGGTCATCTTCATCAGCGCGTCAATATCGCCCCAGCGGGGAAGGAAGGTGATGCGCCGCAACAGGTGGCCAACGCGAACAGCATCCCACGGCTGGGTGGTGCTGGGAACAAACGGCTCAAGCCCAGATAATGGACGAAGGAGAGAGACGGTTTCAGTTTCAGGACGCGCAACCCGGTTGTGGGTCCACGTGGTAAGGAAGGAACGACGATCCATGAACAACTCCGGGTACAGACTGCGGAAAGTCTTGGTAGAGAACATCGGCCGCTGGCAAGAATGCGGTTTGCAAGCCTGCGTTGCGGCTGATGTTCGGGAACTTGGAAACTTTGGGGGAAGATAGGATGATAACTGCAAGAAGCCAGCGGAAGAAACAAACCAACAACAGTTTGGGCAACGCTGCGGTTTCTGGCGGAACGGTCAGCCTGCCGCTGAAGTTAGTGATACCACTTGGCCACCCCGCGTAACGGCCCCTTGCGTTGGCCAGTTGACACAGCCCTTTGGGGGAAGTTACGCCTCCCTTTGTTGCGCGGTTATCGAAGGGTGATAGCTGCGCTGAACAGGCGTTTGCTGAGCAAATACTGCGCAAGGTGAGTGAGCAAGGTGAGTGAGCAAGGAGCGTTAAAACCTGACCCCTACTCCTATCACTGGTATCACCTCTATCTCTCCACTTGGCAGCCGCATCCCTTTCAATTCCGATGTGATCTTGACGTTGTGGGCGTGGGCGGTTAGGGCTGCGTCAACCATGCTGATAAGGTGGTTGATTGCCACAATCGTGATCCCCGTTTGTGCGTAGCCCAGAAGGTCGTTGGCATCAAGCCGCATTCGGGTGTAGCTGTGGTTCCGCTGGGTGACGCGGCTGGGGTTGTAGATCAGGGTGTCGTCATCGGGTAGGTGGTCATCCCAGCCAGCGCGATACTGGACGTATTTCCCAACTTGCTCATAGTACTGCTGCTCGCCGTGGTTCGGAAGGGTGTGAGTAAAATCATCTTTGACGGCAGACTCTAGCTTGCGCAGCTGCTGGAAATCAACCCGCTCCCACGGGGGAAGATTGGGGTCGCTGGAACGATAGATGTTCGCTAATGCTTCTGCGGCTGCGGTCTTGTCAACTTGCTGGTCGCTCCATCCCTGATAGTTCGCTGCAATCCAGTTAATGTAGCGGGTCACATCCCAATGCTGGTCGGCGAATTGCTCAAACTCGGTGGTTGCGTCAGTCCCTTTTGCTTGGTAGATGCCGTACATCACCCAGCCAGCTACCTCGGCAGCGCCGTAGATCGCTGTTCGCCACCATGGAGCATCGGCATAGATTTGCCCAGCACCCGGAACCAGCAACGACAACCCACCCGCCAGCCATACCGATTTCCCTTCCGGGGCGATTTTCCCTTCCGGGGCGATTAGCTCGTGCGGGCTTTCAAGTGACCTCACCACAGCGTTGCCGATTGTGGAAAGATCAATATCCAACCGCCCCGATAACGGTTGCTGCTGCGGATAAAGTGGATAAAACTGGCATAGCATGGCAGCGATTGCCGCGATAAAAAGGCGATTCTGCATGGGGGGCAACATAGTGAATCTTGCTTGTTTGTTCGGTGGCTGGGCTTCTGCCTGTGAAGCGTGCGTATGCCGATGGTTCCGCTGATCTTTCGATTGCTTCGGCAAACTCAGCATGAACGGGGGGGGGAGGTTGCCAGAGAGTGAGGTTGCCAGAGAGAGTGAGATTCGGGGAAGGTAAGGTCTATGCTGTTGGGTGAAATATCTTTGCGCCCCACCGATAGCGTGCGGCCAGCCACACCGTCCCCCCGGCAATCAACGCCCCAACAACGTCGGCAACCCAGTCCATCACATCGGCATCGCGGCCAGGGACGTATGATTGATGCAGTTCATCCAACGCTGCATACGCGATGCAGAACAGCACTCCAAAAAAAATCCAGATGGCCAGCGTTTTCCCTTCCCCAAACCACCGTGCTGCGCGGATTGCAAACAACCCCATCAACCCAAACGCCCCAGCATGAACAATTTTATCCCCCCACTCAAAACCAAGATCGGGAGTGGGAGGGGAGGGAAGTGAGCTGATGTAGTAAATCACTAGGCAGTACAGAACAAGGGGGAGGACAAGCAGAAGGAAATCCGTGAGGCGGCGGTTGCTCATTGAAGGGTGGCGTAGGCTTGTGATAGATGTGTGATGATGTCGCCAGCAACCATGCTTCGCTGGCCAACGGTTGCTGCTGCAAAGTCCCCCGCGTGGCTGTGAAGATAGACCCCCAACAACGTGCCAGCAAGGGGATCGCCACATTGGGCAACCAGCGAAGCAAGCACTCCGGTCAGCACGTCGCCGCTTCCGGCGGTTGCCATGCCGGGGTTGCCGGCCTGAAGGATCCATCCGTTTCCATCGGGGGAAGCGATTACCGTTGGCGCACCTTTCAGCACCACAATCGCACTGGTTTCGGCAGCGGCTTGGTTGGCGATTGCAACCGGGTTGCCGGCAACGGCTTCCCGCTCGATTCCCAATAGCCGTGCCATCTCGCCATGATGCGGCGTAATCACCAACGGAGCGTTGCGATTGGCCAATTGCGAAGCCTTTCCGGCAAAAGCGTTCAGCCCGTCGGCATCCAGCACGGTGGGGATTGGGGAGTGTTCAATAATCTGGCGAACAAACTCCGCCGCGCTTTCCGAACGCGACACCCCCGGCCCCACCGCAACCGAAGCAAACCGGGGAAGCTCATGCAGCACCACTTCCGCAGCTGTTGCTCCATCAAACGCTCCATTGGGATCTGAGGGGAGCAACCGTGTCATTATTTCGGCAGGAAGAGCGTGTGGCATGGTTGCCGCAGCCTGCTCCGGCATTGCTACCACCGACAACCCGCTTCCGGCACGCAAGGCCGCCGTCGCGCTGAGTATTCCGGCCCCAAGCATCCCGCGCGCCCCAGCCACAACCATCACATTCCCACGCTGATACTTGTGTCGGTTTCGGGCAATCGGGGGAAGAAGTTCTGCGGCAAGCTCGCCGTTCAGCAGAGCCAACCGACTGTTGGCATAAATAGCATTGGGCGCCCCGATGTGCGCCACCGTCACCGTGCCAGCATGGTCGGGGCCATCCTGCAGAAGTAATCCCGGTTTCCAAGCACCCAGCGTAACCGTGCTGTCGGCGCGCACTGCTGTTGTGGCGGCCTTCCCTGTGTCGGCATCAATGCCTGTGGGGAGGTCAACCGCAACAACGGGTTGGCACTGCTGGTTCATCCACTCCACTGCGTCGCTGATTGGCGGGCGCAACGCCCCGGTGGAACCTGTGCCCAGCACTGCATCCACAATGATCTCCGGTTTCAATTCCCGCCACCGTTCATCCTCCCAAGCTATCACTTGGTTGGGGGCAAAGGAGTTCAGGATGGAAAGCTGAGTAACAGCATCGGGAGATAATTGTTCGGGGGGAAACAGCAGCACAGCGGTGGCAACCGCGCCGCCGATGTTGGCTAATCGCGCAATCGCAAGCCCGTCGCCCCCATTGTTCCCTTTGCCGCACACCACCAGAATCCGCTTGCCAGATACTGGGCCGTACTGCGAAACCAGCGCATCCATCACCCCGCGGGCGGCGTTCTCCATCAGCACAAGGCTTGGTATCCCGTGCTGGCCGATTGCGGCAAGATCGGCAGCGCGCATCTGGGCGGCGGTTAGGATTGGCTTTCTCATGGCAGGAAGATCAGGGGAAAAATTGCTGAGTAGGGAGGTGATGCTGAGCAGCGTTTGGATTGCTCACAAGATCCTTTGCCACCGCAGCGGCAACCACGCGTTTGGCTCCGGCAAACAGCAGTCGGTCGGCACAAATGTTCAGCGTGGCCCCGGTGGTGCAAACGTCATCGCACAGAAGGATTGTGCGCCCGGCCAGCGATTTGTCGTGTGCGGCAAAGGCATTCTGCACGTTCCGCTGGCGTTCGGTTGCGCTCAGTGTGGTTTGGCTGATGGTGTGGCGGCTGCGGTACAAACGGTCGTTCAGGATTTCCATCGGAAAAGCATCGGCAATGCCGGTAGCAATCGCTTCGGCTTGGTTGTACCCCCGCTCCCGCCGCCGTGCGCGGTGAATCGGGACAGGGATAATTGCATCAACTCCATCAAATTCCGGGAACATCTTGATGGTGGCTCCTAATTCCTTCCCAAGCTCAACCCCCAAGTCGTAGCACCCTTGATATTTCAGTGCGTGGATCAAATTCTGCACCGGCGATTCCTGCTCAAATAAATAAAGCGCGCCAAGCGCGGAAATTGCAAGGTGGTCTTCGCTAAAATGATGGAGTAATTCCGTGAATAAATCACGAGGGAAAGGGGCGGGGGAAAGTGAGGCGCGGCAGGCAAGGCAATATCCATGTTCGGCCGGCATCAGCAACTGGTCGCAGCCGGGGCAAAGCGCAGGGGCCAGAATGTGGAGAAAATCATCGCGAAGTCGCATGAGAAGGGAAAATTATTACTCCATGAGTTGTCATGAGAAAAACGTGTTTTCATAATATAACGATCAAGCAACGGAAAACGCGTACTCTCCGGGTAGTCCATACTCACTCTCGTATGTTTCTTCCTCTGTGCTCTCTGTGTCTCTGTGGTTCATTTTCTGCTTGGTTGAAAAAGAGGAA
>JADZEY010000086.1 GCA_020850315.1 Armatimonadota bacterium
CGTCGGATGACTTCGTCGGGTTATGGGGAGGGTTCATAGATACTCCACAACACAATGATCAGGCGTGAACTGAACGACAACAAGTGCTCTGCAGCAGCAGATGTTCGTTTGTGGGAAGCCAAGGGGGCTTGGCAATACAGTGGGGGCAAAGGTAATGGAGAGGCTATGAAATTACAATGCCGTCTGGCCGCAACATCAACATTTTTTTTGTAATGGGGGAACTACTGTGTGTGATGGGCAATGCAAGCCCGAGGGAGCCGCTGGACACAACCGAATGCACCACCCCGGCCTTGCGGCCACCCCTCCACGGGAGGGGAATTGTGCTTGCTGGGTTCAGGGGAACATTACGTTCACCGTCTTCCCGCATCTTTCACTCGATATTTGACACTCGGCATTCCACATTTCCCTGCTCCCCTCTCCCGCCGGAGTGAAGCATTGCTCAGTTCGGCGCATCGGGAGAGGGGTTGGGGGTGAGGGATTCCCATTCGACATTCGTAGCAATCCTTGCTGGCAATAAAAAACGGGGAGTTCCGGCGTTCCGAAACTCCCCGAAGTAGCAACTCTCGAAGTAGCAACTATTGTTTATTCTGCTACTGCGCCATGGCAAAGTACCCGGTGATGATGCACATCTCATCGTTGCTGGTGTTGCCGTAGCGGATAATGTCATCGGTGTCGTTCCGGTAGGTGGCCTCCCATCGTAGCCACTCACCTTTCTGTATCCGTAGCGGCGTGGGGAAGGTTTTCACCACTGGCAGATGCCAATCACTGCTTTGATACACCAACTCCTCCTCCCCATTCAACCGGCGGATATATGCCTTAAACTGCTGCCCATGCTTGTGCATGTGCGAAGTCAGCATAAAAATGTCAGCATTCAGCGGCGATTGGATGCTATCCCGTACCACTGTTGTTTGGTACGGCGGAAGGTAGATATCCGTTTGGCTGGCGAACAGCACTTGCGCAACCCGCTGCACGGTTGTGGTCGTGTGCAGGTTCACATAGACCTCACCCTGTGCAACCGTCCCGTTTGGATTGACATAATGTGAGTTCAGGTCGAACACGGTGTTCCCCGGAAGCTGCAACGCTACCCCTGGCGGGAACCGGTAGCTATCGTCGGCCCGCTGCGCACCCAGGAAGAACGTCCGCCGGCTGAAAAATTCGTCCATGTCCTTCCCTAACTCCCTCACCGTTCCGATAGCCGGATAACTGGTGGCTCCACGGGGGTAGGTGTACAGAACAAAGTGGTGGCTGTTGTTCCGCATTTTCACGTCGTAGCCGGTAACGAACAGATCGGAAGCTGCGGGGGAATGCTGGGTCACGAAAATTTCGCGGTCGCGGTTGGCAGCGATATCGAACGGTGGAAGGTGCAGCTGGAAACCGGAAGCGGGGGGCTGAAGCTGAGTAAACACACCAGTGCCGCCCAGCAGCAACTGTGGGTTGGCCGCCACACCAGTATCAGGTGCGCCAGCGGCAATCCATTGGCGGATAAACTCCAACGTTCCGCTATCCAACGCCGCCGAACCCAGCGGCATCCGCGCACCATGATCGGGGCCAAGCTGGCCACGTAGTTTCATCAACAAAAAACTCCTTTCTGGTTGCCCGGGCATCACACGTTGCAGCCCTTCGGTTGCCGCCGCCACATTTTCCGGAGCCATCCCCACAAGGTTTTTCCATGCCACCGCCGACTCTAACGACAGCCCCCCCGTTGGCGTGCCGCCAGCATGACAGCCACTGATAGCACAACTTTTGGCGAACAGTTCGGTTTGCAGCAGCTTGAATGTGGAAGTTGGAGAGGTGATAGTGGTGTCGGCTGTTATTGTCGGAGCCGAAGGCTCATCGTTGCCGCAACCGCTAATGCTGGCAAGTAGAGCTACGGTAATTGCAGCAATCAGGAATGGTTTCATTGCCGATTTATGTGGAAGTAGGTGTAGTTATTCGGGAGACAACCTACACAGAACAATCCTGACAAAAAAGACTGCAAGCCAAGGATGAACTGTTCTCCAGAGCCTGCATCACACCTCTGGCCGCAGCACATCTGCAGCAGCCATTTACAGCACCGGGTCGGCTTTCTGCTCTTCATCCCACCGCTTTTTCTCAATCTGGTTCAGCGAATCAAGATAGCGTTGCAACGGAAGGCTCCAGCCAGTCGCGTCCCACTGAAGCGTGCGGTCTTTGCCGGCCCATTTGTGTGGTTGCAGCATCTGGGCACTGCGGAACTGGTAACTGGGAATGTTCTGTTTTGGGATTGCTGTGGACTCCACCATCGGCAGCCCCCAGCGCAGGCGTTGCCCGGCAAGGTGAACAATCCGTGGCTGCGGATCCACCCAAGCGCGGGATTCCAGAATAGAACGGAGCCGTTTGGAGCCAAGATTGCGGGAATAGACGCTGGCAGAATCAATCACCGTTGCGCCGGCGGTATCGCCCGGCGCGCAGAACTGCACAATCCTTCCTGGGGAGCCGTTATGAACAAGGATGAGCATTCCCGGGCGAACCATTTTGTACAGCTGCGCAATGTCCTCGCGGGCCATCCGAACGCAACCATGCGAGGAAGGGCGCACCCCTAAATTCCAGTAGTAGCCGTTTCCATCCAGGCCATGGAATCCAATACCCCCTTGAATGCCAATCCACCAATGGAGTTTTGCATCGTTGAACTGTTTGCTGATTGCCATTGGCGTTTTATTCTGCACGGTAAACACCCCAGCAGGGGTGGACATTCCCTCGCTGATAAATGGATTCCCTGTGGAAACCGGGAAATCCGCCTCGCTCCCATCACGGCGGTGCAGTTGCACGTGCTGTTTCCGCAAATTGATTTCTAGATATGCCGAATCGGTGGTGTAGATGGTGTCAAGGTAGCGGGCATGGGCCATCACCAAGCCGGAGAGCGGAATACCGGAGCGTTTCGGTGCAAAGCCATTAGTAGGTTCAGCCACTGCACCGGCATCGGAGGAATCGGAGGAGCTAAGCCCGGCAAACAGAAAGCCAGAGAGGATCAGCGCGCCGAACATCCACACCGCGCCCCGCATCGAGCGTTCATCCAAACCATTGGTTTCGGTAGCGTTATCGGTTCCGGTATCAGCCGCATCATGTTGGGGGTCGCCCAGAAGTTCGTTCATCGTTATCGGGTCACATCGGTGAAGATTGCTGGCAAAATTACTTCATCATTTCTTCCACAAGGTGAAATTAACGATTACTCAGTGTTGGTTACTGAAGTATATTGCACCCCATTCCGCGTTCCACTTAAACAACCACACTGGATATGCTTGCACATTCCTATCTCATTCTATCGCCAAACCGACCAAACGAGATTGACAAAGCCGCAGCTACGCAGCGGCAAACGCTTCCCTTTGCATGGGCGTTGGTTGCCGCCACGCCCCAGGCCAATTTTCATGCCGATGGCGGAAAGTACTACTTCCAAGCCCGCGTTGGCGATGCGTTAACACTGCTGGATCGTTGCCTTGCCGGTTGGAACTACAACAGTTACTTCCGTGATACCCTTGCGCCAATCGGTGTGTTCCGTAACTGGCTGGGCAACAACAGCCCCGATACCACGGTTTGTGTCAACGTCACCGAGCTTATCACTTCCTCCCCAAACGCACAGCGGGATTTAGATGAACTGAAGCAGCTTGGCCACCGTGTCCATGTTGCCATTGAAGAGATTGAAGACAAGGAGTTCAGCAATTTCTTGAAGGAGTTGCGGAAGATCACCTTCCCCTTTATCACGATTCCTATCACTGGCGACCGCCAAGTTGACCTTCGCATCCTTTCCTACGAAGTCCGTGACACCACAAGCATCGAGGCCGAAATGGCCCTGCAGATGGTGGGGGTTGACCGCCAACGCACCTTGCTGAAAGCCGCAACCGAATCAATACAGCTGCGGAAGAAGGAGGAAGCCGCACCCGCTGCTGCCGCTGAACCGAGCATAGATGCTGAACAAGCTGCTTCCCTTACCATCCCATCATCGCAAGGGGCAATGCTTCTGTTCACCGCTAACTTCGACGATGCACGGCGGTTGTTGGTGGATGAGCTTGGCTGCACGCTGCAGAAACATAGCCCCACCCGTTTGGTGCTGAACGCACATGGGAAGGAGTTCATTGTGGTGAAGATCAGGGAAGATCACCACACGGAAAATCACCATACGGAAGACCATCGCTATTCCGAAGAATAGCACGCCGGCAACCGTTCCAGAAAACAGATGCTCCCTGAACAATCAGTCTTGTTCAGGGAGCATTGTTTGTGTATTGGCAAGATTGGACGGACGTACAGAAGATGCAGTAGCTACAGCCGTGAAAAGCCGCAGTTACTGGTTTCGCGTTCGTTCGGATGTGGTGTAAAGTATTTTGATCTTTTCATCAACTCCATCTAAGCTCCGCAAGTGGCGTTCGCGTTTGCGGGCTTCTTCCAGCTTATCGCAGACCTCAACGTACACACACTCCCAGGGTCCCCCCGGGCGGTACGTCCGGCCTGATGTGCGGTTGTAGTGCGAGATGCGATCCTGCAAATTGCTGGTGGAGCCAATGAAATGTTGTCCGGTTACCGTGCTGCGAAGCACATATACGTAGGCTGGCATGGTGCGGTCCCCCTATATCATTGATTTGGTTTAGGACAATCTTCGGTTGATAAGTTCCGGGCTTCCTGCGCAGGAAATGCTTCTGCGGAAAGCGTTGCCGTTCACCCCTACATTCCGTCGCTTACAGCCATTGGGCGGTAAGTTGCTGCTATGGCCGTTTCCTGCTGGTCAGGATGCACTCCTCCCACGAAATGAAACGGTCACCTTGTCAACGATTGACGAAGAATTGCCGGGGGGCGGCTCTGGTAGTGTGGGTTTCCATCGCTGCATCGCCGTGGTGGCAATGCAGTTTCTGTACGAGAACGAAGGACTGGTGTGGAGCGGGAGACGGGACTCGAACCCGCGACGTCAAGCTTGGGAAGCTTGCATTCTACCACTGAATTACTCCCGCAATCTGGCTGCTGTGCGCCGTGCCGCAGCCGCTACTTTCTGAATAGGTGGAATCTACAACAACTGCCCCCCCGATAGCAACGGGGGAAGCATAAATGACAAAAAATTAATTCTTCTCCTTCCCCCTCGACCCTTCCCCTTTCAGGCCATTACGCAGTATTTTCCCCGCATGGAACTAACATTTCTTGGCGCAGCCAAAACCGTCACCGGGTCCATGCACCTGCTGACCACCGCGAACGGTAGCCGTATCCTGCTGGATTGTGGAATGTATCAGGGCCGCCGAAGCGAGGCGTTCCAGATTAACAGCCACCTTCCGTTCGACCCCAGCAGCATTGATGCCGTGGTGTTGTCGCACGCACACATTGACCACTCCGGCAACCTCCCTTCGCTGATTTCATCACGCTACCCGCGCCCGTTCGGTGGCTACATCCACTGCACCCACGCCACGCGCGACCTCTGCTCAATCATGCTTCCCGATTCGGCGCATATCCAGGAATCGGATGCCGCCTTCTTGCGGAAGAAAAAACGCACCGCCGTTGGGCCACTCTACACCATGGACGACGCGCTTCAACTGATTGAGCAGTTTGCCAGCGTCCCCTACCGCCGCCAATTCAACGTTACCGATGACGTTTCGGCAACCTTCTACGATGCTGGCCACATACTTGGCTCGGCTGGGGTGGTGCTGACCATTCGCGAACATGGGAAAACCATTGATGTTGGATTTACCGGGGATGTCGGAAGGAAAAATCGCCCAATCCTGCGCGATCCCGAATACCTTCCCGATGTTGATCTGCTGATTAGCGAAAGCACCTACGGCGGGCGAACTCACGAGCCGTTCCCGAACCTGATGCAAACGCTGAAGGAGACCATCATCCGCACCACACAACGCGGTGGGAAAGTGATTATCCCAGCCTTTGCTGTGGGCCGCACTCAGGATGTTGTCTATCTGCTGAATGTGTTGTTCGAGCGTGGCGAGCTTCCCCGCGTGCCAATCTACGTGGATTCACCGCTGGCAATGAACGCCACCCACATCTACCGCTCGCACCTTGATTGCTTCAACCGCAAGGTTGCCGACCTTCTGCTCACCGATCCCGATCCATTTGGGTTCCGGGGGCTTCACTATTTGCGGAGTGCCGAGGAGTCCAAGCGGCTGAACAACGATCCCCACCCTTGCGTCATTATTTCCGCCAGCGGGATGATGGAGGCGGGGCGAGTAGTCCACCACTTGATGAACCACATTGAAGATGAGCGGAACACGGTGATGGTCATCGGATTCCAAGCCGAGCACACGCTTGGGCGGAAAATTGTGGAGCGCGAGCCGGTGGTGAACATCATGGGGCAGCCGCACCAGCTTCGTGCCCAGGTGAAAGTGGTGAACGGGTTATCGGCCCATGCCGACCATGATGAGTTAGTTGATTTCATCGGCCACCAAAACCGCGAGCGGCTGCAGCAAGTATTCCTGGTGCATGGCGAACCAACCGCCGCCGAAGCCTTGCGCCACGGATTGCAGGAGGTAGGAATCAAGAACGTTTCCATCCCAGCAAAAGGGGCCAAGTTCAAATTCCAGGCAACGCGATGAGCAGCAGTATTATTGAAGTTGCGGTTGCAATTCTTCGGCGGCCCGATTCATCGGTGCTGCTTTGCCAACGCCCGGCCCACAAAAGCTATCCGTTGAAATGGGAATTTCCCGGAGGAAAAATAGAGTTTGGAGAAACCGCCGAACAAGCATTAGCCCGTGAGCTTACCGAGGAGCTTTCAATTACAGCCGAAATTGGCGCATTATTCCACGAAGAAATTGCCCACTACCCTGCTGACGGAAAAACCTACCAAGTGAGGTATTTTTTTGTGGAGAATTGGGAAGGAGAAATTCAGAACAATGTTTTTGCCAACCACCGCTGGGTTCCGCCAAAAGCCATTGCGGAGTTGGATATTTTGGAGGGGAATTGGGGGGTGGTGGGGCGGCTGTCGGGGCGGGAAGGATTGTGACTATTAGGGCTGCACGATGACATCATGCTATACTCGGGACAAATTGGTTTGCGAGAATCACGGGGTGGTCCTCGCAAACGCACACATCGTCATCGCGAGGAGTTTTCGACGAAGCGATCTCGCGGGTTTCCGTGAAAGCATCGGACACACTGCCACCCACGGGATGAGCTTGCGCCGCTGCTTCGCGTTGCCACGTCGCTATCGCTCCTTGTCGAAGCCCCCGACCCGTCGGGGCGATGACGAACCGTCTCCGCTACTATACTCAGAACAAATTGGTTTGCGAAATTCTACTCAGCCGGGTGAGGTGCCAATCCGAAAAAATTGGTTTGCGAAATTCTACTCAGCCGGGTGAGGTGCCAAACCGCGTGGATTCCCGCTTTCGCGGGAATGACAACGACTATGTTTTTCGCAAACCACTCTGTTTGGAGTATAAGTACCTCATTGAAATTGCTGTAGATTAAGAACGTTCAATCGTTCATCGGAATAGCTGAAAAAAATGAGCATCCACTCCCCGGTAAGCGCAGGTCTTTAGCCTGCGCTACTACGTCCGAGGAACTATCGCAGGCTAAAGACCTGCGCCTACCAAATGATAATCTCAACTAATTCTACTGAAGTACTTATACTCCAATGAAAGTGGTTTGCGAAATCCTACAAAGCTGGATGCGTTGCTAACCCGCATGGATTCCCGCTTTCGCGGGAATGACAGTGACTAGTTTTCTTGCAAACCACTTTGTTTCGAGTTTACCTTCTGATATTCGCAAACCAAATTGCTATCATTCTAATCTCATACCCCCCATTTTTTTCATTGACAACCGCAGCATAACACACTATATTCTCACTGGGCTTTCAGCTTCATCAACAATCATTCTCAGAACAAAGGTGACACAATGGTAAACTGCAACTGCAAAAACGGCCAACCAAGTTTGATCCCCCCCCCACGCAACTCCCAGTGTAATGCACGAATGAACCCAATCTGCCAGCATCCTGCCGAAGCACAAAGCTGGTACGACCTTGCGCATATCCCACCGAAATCGCCGTTTGATCTGGTCGCAATGGCCAGCATAACAGGAGGATTTGGAACTCAGATCGGTATTTATGCCGATAGTACGCAGTACTCCACCCCGCCTGCATCATGGCTTGCCACACCGCATCTTAGTTTAACCGCCCCCCCTGCCGTTGCTGCATTAGGCACAGACCAACAGCAAAACGTAGCAAATGCCCAGCAATGGGGATTTGAACACAAGACAGCAAACCTTAGCACACTTCTTCCTCCACCTTTACGGGATGACATTTACCTACTGGGTGGTTGCGAGTGGGCAAACACGATTCCATTAACGCTTGGCGGCAGCACGATTACCAGCATCGAGTTATCGTTTTTAGACAACGCCACGGGGCGTGGGGATGCGCAAGGCACGATTCCCGTCATCCGCTGGGAAACTGGGACCTATACCGGGGCTATCAGCCTAATTGTCACCTTGAAGGAGTGTGGAGATTTCCGTATTGGTATCCGCACTATCAGTAATGCTGGAGATTGGGCAATGTATCAAGGATTCTGGCATATCGTGTAACCCATAACCGCAACAACCATGAAAACGATTATCACGACAACTGCCGCCTGCCTATTTGCTCTTATTCTTGCTCTACCTTCCGCTAATGCTCAGGATATTAATATCCTCTGGGAGAAAACTTATTCCGATTCAATCCTGGGACAAGGATATGCTCTTTCAACTGTACCTGTCCATGATGGATTCCTTATTGGCGGCAGGCGTGTATCTCCAGTAACAGGTTACTCTGGATTATTGATTAGAACCGATCATAACGGTAATCTGATCTGGAGAAAACTGTATCCTGAAATGGAACGATTTGCTATACACGGATTCGATGATTCATTGCTGCTAATTTATGGCAAAATTAAACCTAAAAGTGAATATGACCCAACTCCTGATATTTTCATTGGACTAATGGATTTTAATGGGAACATACAGTGGGTTCATCGTTTTACTTATTGGGAAAGTTTCACCCTATTTGCCAAGCGTAATGGCGGTGTATGCGCCTTCGGGCGTGTAGATAGCGACAGCTCCGATTTAATGGCGATTCAGTTCAATAAGAATGGTGACTCTTTAAGCACTCACCATTTTTCATTATTTTTATACTCATATCTTGGCGGATATTCTTTTGTGCTTCCTAATAATAAGGTAGTTATTACAGGAGCAATACCAGTCGGCATGCCGCTTAGTAAGTTTGGGTCTAATTACCCAATAGATGTTGTAATGGCTATCGTTGATTTAGAAGGATCAGGATCAATTAGCTCACAACAATTAAAATTAGATTGGACAAACGATGAAATTATTGGTCATCAAATTGTCAATGACAGTTTCGATTTATTGATAGCAAGAAGATACTGGGCAGACAATGACAGCATACCAAGGGGGCGTGATACTACAGGGTTAGCGGTTTATCGTTTTGATTACTCTGGAAACTATACACTGATAAAATCATCAACCTCTCCGCTAGAAAAGACAGATATGGTAGGAGGAGCAAGACCGTTACATGATGGTTCATGGGTTAGTTTTGGAATAAGAGGTCTCGATGCACCGCAATTTATTTACATAAGCCCCAAGGGGAACCCTGTCGTCTATGGTGAAGGGACTCCGTTTGCGGTAGGCTTGAATTATAACATAGCAGTGTATGATTCATCTTGCTTTATTTTATCAGGGGTGAGTAAAGACAATCTACCGCGGATCATCAATGTTTGCGTAGAATCAGAAATTACAGCATCACCGTTAGATCAAACCAGCCAAGACCGTCCATCATTCATTATTCGTTCAGGTAGCTTATATCTAGATTTTCACAACTCAAATCATCCTACACTCATTGAATTGTACGATTTACAAGGAAAAAAACTTCAGTCCATTAATCCTAACGAAATCCGAAATCAGATTATTGTTCCGTTACAGAATCACCCTCATGGTTTTTACTACTGCATAGTCAAGACTGATAAGGAAGTGTATTCTTATCCGTTCTACTACTAACACCTTGGAAAGGAGTAACCATGTTTCAATCAACTGATACTCGTGCGCCAATTATCCCCGGAATTAAATACGCTTCAGACAGACGATACCTTCCTAAACCAGATGAAGATATTCACGGCGGGAATTTACCGTCGTTAGAATTAGCCTTTGCTGATTTACAGGAAGGAGATATACTATTAGACTTATTCAGGAATAGGTTAAGTTAGCAAGAAAAACATGCTGAACATCCAACGAGCAATAAGCAACGATCGGATTCTTCGATCCTTAACGGGACTCTCCGTTAAGCAATTCCACGAATTGGC
>JADZEY010000087.1 GCA_020850315.1 Armatimonadota bacterium
GAGGCGGCCAACGCAACAACAATCATCTCGGTGGTCGGTATCGGAATCTGCATCCCGAGTGCCACAAAAAACAGCGTGACGAAGAAGTCACGGATGCTGAGAACTTTGGCGATCACATCCAAGTTGTACGGGAAGGTGCTGATGCTGACCCCGGCAATCAACGCCCCCATCTCACGCGAGAGGCCCGCGTAGTTTGCCGCCCCCGCCAAAATGAAGCACCACGCCAGCGAAGCTACTAGAACAATCTCCGGCGATTTTGCCACCGATTTGAACAACGTTGGCAGCACATACTTGCTTGCCCCCAACGCCACCACCACCAGTAAAATTCCCATCCCAACCGACTTCAGCAGCGGGAGCAATTCTGGATTCAGCAAGTTGGGCTGCAAGGCCAGCACAAGGATTGCCCAGATGTCCTGGAACACCAGCACCCCCAGCGTGATCCGCCCCGGCAAGGTGTCAAGCTCGAACTTGTCGTACAGCAGTTTCACCACAATCATGGTGCTGCTTAGCCCCAGACAGATTGCCAGATAGAGGAGGCTGAAATTCCCCTCCCCCATCCCATACCCCAACAAGGCAAAGAAGCCAAGACTGACCCCTACCGTGATCGGAAACTGAAAGATTCCGGGAAGGATCACCGCTTTGCCGGCTGCAAGCAGTTTCTTCAGGTCAATCTCAAGGCCGATGATGAACAGCAGAAGGATCAACCCAATTTCGGCAACGGTGTGGATGCTGTCGCGGTCCTCCACCAACTTGAATCCAACTTCGGGGCCAATCAGAACCCCAGCAAGCAGGTATGCAAGAATCAGCGGTTGTTTGGTTCGGTGGGCAAGGAAGGCAAGCACTGCGGCGGCTGCCACGCAAATGCCAATGCTGGCAAGAAGGTCAGTATGTCCGTGCATGAAACTGGAGTTTTTGAACGATGGAGGGCTGTGTCAGAAAGAGGGAAAAAAAGCCACCGGGACGATGGCCGTTGGGAAAAGAATCGCCGCCCCAGCAGGAAGAAGCTGATGGTGAGATGAGAGATTGCGCGTGACGTACTCCATCAGACTCACATCACCGGGAAGGAGTAGCCGGATGCTACGCCCCCTGCTTCTTCCGCCGTTTTGGTTGTGGCGCAGCTTCTTGTGCTGGCTCGGCGACTGGAGTTTTCTTGCTGGCTTTCTTTGTGTTGGTTTTTCGCGTTTCTGGCTTCGGTTCTACACTGGCTTCTGTGGCTGATGGAGTTGCAGGTTCTGGTTGGTTTTCTGCAGGCTCGGTTCCCTTTTTGCGCCGGGCTGGCTTTGCTGCCGGAGCCGATGCCGCTTCGGACGTTTCGCTTGTGGATTTTGCTCCCCGTTTTGCCGTTGCTTTTTTCGGCTGTTCGGCTGGGGCGGTTGCTGCGGCAATCTCTGGAGCTTCCGGCGTTGCAGCTATCGGTTCAGTGGTTGGTTCGGCGGTTGTTCCCCGCGCGGTTTTTCGGCGCGGAGCTTTCTGCTTTGGTGCTGGTGCGGTTGTTGGCTGTGGTTCGGCTGCCTCCACCACAATTTCAGTTGCCATCTCAGGCTGTGCCAGCTCCATCTGGGCCACGCCTTGCTGCTCGGTTGAGGCTGCGATTGCGTCGGCAACATTGGTTGCTGCATCGCTTCCCATCCCTTGCAAGGTTCCGCTGGCGGTGGCTTGCTGGTCTCCACGGTTGCGACGGCGTTTCTTTTTCTTCTTTTTCTTTTTGGCAGGCTCCTGCGGAACCACTTCAGTAGTGTGTGATATCGCTTCGGCGGAGGATTGCCGCTGCTCCGGTTGCTGGGGGTGATCAAATTTCTGGGAAGCCCCCGTTTGCGAAGGTGTCGCACTCTGTGGCTGGTCGGTTCTCCGCTGCTGCTGGGTGGCCGGTTGAGTGCTTCCACCAGAATGTTTGCTTGTTGGCCCGGTGGCCACTGCGGCTGCGTGAAATTCATGCTGATAGATTTCATCGAACAGCATCGCCACCAGCATCCATTCATCTTCGGTTTGTGCCAACCCTTTCACCAGCGATTCAAACCGTGCGATCCGTTCACGGTGCACCTGCTTGGTGATCTTCCGCATCCGTTCTTCTAACAGGTTTATCAATCGCTCGGCAATCCGTTGCTCCATCTCTTCCTGTGTTGGCAGCTTCATCTCCACAAAATCAACGCTGTAGCGGCGGGAGATTTTATTCAGGTCGGTTTTGTCGGACATATTGGCCACCAGTGTCACAACAACGCCAGTGTTCCCAGCGCGTGCGGTGCGCCCGGCGCGGTGCAGGTAGCTTTCGGAATCTTTGGGGACATCGTACTGGAAGACGTAGGCAAGGTCGCTGATGTCAATGCCGCGCGCGGCAACGTCGGTGGCAACAAGGAATCGGACTTCGTGATTCTTGATGCGGCGCATTGCAGCTTCGCGCTCCTTCTGGCTAAGATCCCCCGACAGCAAATCGGCGTTGTAGCCACGGCTGCGAAGCGCGCCGGCAACGTATTCCACATCGGTCTTCATGTTGCAGAAGATGATGGCCGATTCCGGGTTCTCAAGCTCAATCAACCGCATCAGCATCAAGTCCTTATCCATTGGCGGGACCATGTACCAGCGGTGCTCCATCGTGCTGACGGTTTCGTGGCCTGCGCTCAGGGTCAAAAACTCCGGCTTGGTCAGAAACTCTTCGGCCAGCAGTTGGACCTTGTAGGGCATGGTGGCCGAGAACATCCAGGAGATTCGCTTGCGTGGAAGCCACGAACGGATTTCGATCATTGCTGGGTAGAAGCCCATGGAGAGCATCTCATCGGCTTCATCGAAGACAAGCACACGAAGGTTATTGAAGTTCAGCGAGCGGCGGCCAAGATGGTCGGTGATGCGCCCCGGGGTGCCAATCACCACTTGCGCACCGTCGCGCAGGGCTTGCAGCTGCGGGCCGTAGCCAACGCCGCCGTAGATCAGCGCGCCCCGCAGCCCAGTCCCCTGCGACAAGGCGACGAACTCCTCATAGACCTGCATAGCAAGCTCGCGCGTGGGGACCAAGATTAGTGCCTGTGGCGAGCGAAGATTCGGGTCCAGCCGTTGCAGCAGCGGTATCAGAAATGCGCCAGTTTTACCGGAACCGGTGTGCGACTGCACAATCATATCCCGCCCAGAAAGCAGATATGGGACAGCTTTCACTTGCACTGGCATGGGATGTTTCCATCCCATAGCGGCAACGTTGCTGGCCAATGGTTCGGGAAGCTGGTCGAATGTAAAATCGGGAAGCCGATGTTCCGGCTCGGCAAGAATAGTCGGTGTTGTGTTGTTGGTCATGCAGAAATTTTCGTCACCTGAGCGTAGAAATCCAGAAGTCGTTCGGGGGTATGATAATGGGATAGCTTCCTCAATGTAGCAATCTTCTGCCGACCCCTTTCTACTATCGCAGAAAAAACTCTCTCTCCCCCCTTGCTGGCTTCCCTGTGCTGTTGCAACTTTGCCGGGGCCGCGTCGTCTGTCCGGCGCGATTGCTGTTTGCGGGTGATACCAACACAATTCACAGCGAATCTGCCGATGCCGCACTTTTTTTCCCTGACTAGCCCAATGAACGACAACCAACTTCCCTGGAGGAACCGACCGATGACCATACGCCGAACCGCCGCACGCCTTGCCGGTGCTTGCGCTGCCTTGTTGGTAGCCGCCGCTCCGCTAACCGCCCAACAACAAACCATTGACGCTGAACAATCCTACAAGGAGTCGCCGTTAGTTCAGCAGCTGGAACAGCAAATTGGCCAAACCGCACTCAATTTCTGGACCGCAAAACTTAGCGAATACAAGCAACAAATTGACCGCACCCTTTCGCCTGCCGATCTTGAAACCTTAAACCGCCTTCGTGTCCGCTGGAGCATTCTGACCAGTGAGATGTTGGAACAGGGGAAACAAGAAGCCGAGCGGGTGGATGAAGATGATGCCACAACCGAACTCAGCATTAAGGAAGAGGGAATGGAGAAGCTGACCGAAGTGTTCTCCATTTTCGGAACGGCAATGGAGATGTCGGGCCGCTACCGTACGTCGTTGGATGGATTGAAGGAGGGGGTGATGGGCGACCTTGCTACGTTCTTGGGGCAGCTTCAATCGCAGGCCGACCGCTACGTTGCGGCAAACAAGAACGCAATCATGGCCGACCCGCAAGCAAAACGCCAGCTTATTGACAACCGCGATGACTTCAACGAGGTAATGGCCGATCTGAAATCGGAGAAAGGGCAGAAAGAAATTGGGGGAGTGTATGACTTCGCTATCGAGCCATTGATTATGCTGTTCAACGGAGCCGACTTGCGTGCGTTGTTCAGCGAATCGTTGGGGCTGCCGAAACCGGTCACCGGGTTCGAGCTACCGGAAAGCTTGACGCTGAAACAGAACTTCCCGAACCCAGCAACAACAACAACAACCATCGGCTACGTGCTGACCGAGCCAGCATCGGAAGTGATGCTTCGCATCTATGATGCCAACGGTGGTTTGGTGCGCACCCTTGACCAGAACGACCAAGCCGCTGGCGACCACAGCGTGACGGTGGATGTTTCCGAGCTTGCAACCGGAAGCTACCTGTACCACCTTACCGTCACCACCGCAAAGGGTGAGATGGTCTATTCCAAAGCAATGCGGGTGATTCATTAAGAAGCAATTGGTGGGAAGTATCTATCGGCCCCGTTTCAGCTAAGTGCTGAAACGGGGCCGAAGTTTTTGGGGATTGATTGCTCCACAGCGAACTACTATTTTATCCAACGAACTTCCCAATATCCGCTTCCCTGATTGCCATGAACAGACCGCATTCCAAGCTCCCGATTCCGCAACGCACGCTGCTGGCGTTGCTTGCCTCGGCGATTGTGCTTGCCGCCTTTATGCTCCCTGATGATGAAGATTACTTTTACAAAGTCAATACCCAGTTGGAGGTGTTCGGCGAAACCTACCGCGAACTCTCGCGCAGCTATGTGGATAGGCTTGACCCCGAGGAGATGATCACCGCCGCGATTGATGGAATGTTGGAAGAGCTTGACCCCTACACCGAATATCTGCAGAAGGAGGAAGCGGGTGAGATAGAGCTGTTATCCAGCGGATCGTACGGAGGGATTGGGGTAAGCGTTGGGATGCGCGACAGCATGGTGACGATCACCGATGTGATGGATGGCTACTCCGCCCAGCGCGAAGGTATCCGGATTGGGGACAGGATAATGGATATTAACGGCGTGCGGATGCTGAACGGCCCAATCGAGCGATTGCGTGAACAAACACGCGGATTGCCGAATACCACAGTGCCAATCACCATCCAGCGTGATGGAGTGGATACGCTGCTCCGTTTTGTTCTTACCCGCGAGGCGATTCGCGTCCGCAGCATCAGCCACAGCGGCATGGTGGGCGATAGCGTTGGCTACGTGCGGCTAACCCGTTTTAGCACCAACGCTGGCGACGAGATGCGGGCGGCAATCCTTGATTTGCAACGCCAGGGAATGGAGCGTGGGTTGATTCTTGACCTGCGCGATAACCCCGGCGGAGTGTTAGAGGCAGCGGTGGATGTTGTCGCCAAGTTTGTCCCTTCCGGCAGCTTGATCGTTTCCACACGGGGCCGCGACACTGCCGAAAGTGAGGAATATCGTTCCACCGAGGAGCCAATCGCACAAGGCTTGCCCGTGGTGGTGATGGTGGATGGATACTCGGCATCGGCAGCCGAAATCGTTGCTGGGGCAATGCAGGATCTTGATGTTGGCGTAGTGATGGGGCAGCCCAGTTTTGGAAAAGGCTTGGTGCAATCCACCCGATTGCTTCCCGATGACAACATGCTGAAGATGACCACTGCCCGTTACTACACTCCATCGGGGCGTTGCATCCAGAAGATAGATTACACCAACCAGCGTGTTGGCCGCAGCTTGGATACCAGCCATCGCTTATTCCGAACCCGTAGTGGGCGGCCTGTGTACGACCACGGCGGTGTGCAGCCCGATACGTTGGTGCGGTTGCCCGATACCGCCGCGATTATTGTGCGGTTGCTGGAGTCCAATCTGTTCTTCCGTTTTGCCAGCCAATTTGCTTCGGGGATGCGCACACTGCCGGAGCGATTTGCCGTAAGCGATTCGCTGTTGCAAGCCTTTTTTCAGTTTTCCACCCAGGAATTGAACGAATCGGAGGCACCGGATCCACTGATTGACAACCTTAACCAATTGCACGACGCGGCACGCCGCACACGCCGAAGCACGCAAGTGATAGAGCAGATTGAGAAGCTGCGGAGCATAGCAAAAGCGGATCAGAAAAATGAGATGGAGCGGCATCGCGAGCAGCTGCGCCATTGGCTGAATGATGAAATCGCCGCACGCTTTACAAGCCAGCGGGAACGTGCCATCAAAGCAATTCCCGATGATCGCCAAATCACCGCGGCCATTGGCCTGTTGCGTTCCGGCGGGAAGGTATATCGGCGATTACTGGCGGTGAAGTGATGGTGGCAATCTGTTCAGTGGCCCCGCGATCCCTGAGTAGTGATAGCCCCAAAAGCAGTACAGAGATCAGTCATCGCTTCTCCGATCTTGCGATGTTCGCAGAACCTGTAACTTCCCCCCTACGAATCGCGAACGGCGCACTTCCGTTCGCAATTTTTCCCTCCATGCTTTCTTTTCGGGCGTGTGTATGTGCGCCCGACTTCGTTATATTGGGCTTCGCGTGAAGGCAACCAATCACACTGGCATTTTTGGCAACACGCGGCAATTCTTACTGGCCACCCGGCCTCCTTCCCCGATTGAACAACATCCGTTTCTTGAATAGCAAGAAATCTGACTAACGCAGCAAACTAACAGCAGCAACGACAACCCGAACCAATCTTTTGGGATATCAGTTATGAAGCGAACAATACGGAACAGTGGAGCATGGCTTGCAGCATTGCTCCTAACAGGCATAACAATCGCCGGCTGCGATGGCGGCAGCACTCCCGCAGCCAAAGGTGGTGCAGCAATGGCTATCACCACCGAGGATAAATTCAAAGCCCCACCGGGTGCCGACCCCAGCGTCACAGCCGAACTTGGCGGCAACGGCTTTGAAAAGATTGCGGCGGATAGTGGGTGGAAGACCAACACCATGACACCGGATCAATTCAGCCTGATTTCTGATACTAACGCAGTAAAAGGTGGGCAAGTAACGTTTCACATGAGCGAATTTCCGGCCACGTTCCGTGCTATGGGGAAAGATGAGAATACAGAGGCAACGCGGTTTATCTACGGAATGGTCTATGAGAATTTAATAGGTGTAAACCCATTGAATTATGAGTTCCTTCCGGGGTTAGCTTCTCACTGGAAAGTAGGAGCCGATGGGCAAACATATTGGTTCCGTATTGACCCTCGCGCACGTTTTAGTGATGGACATCCCGTTACTACGGAAGATGTTATAGCCACCTATAAACTGGGACTTGATCCAGGCATACTTTCCCCATACACTAACTCTTTCTATGCTGGATTTGATACACCAGTGGTAGTTAGCAAGTATGTTTTCCATGTTCGCTCGAAAGAGAAAAACTGGAAAAATATGCTGTATTTCGGGGGTATGACAGTTTTGCCGGCTCATGTTATTGGTGGCGTTAAAGGGGAGGAGTATTTAAAAAAATACCAATATGATATGCCACCAGGAACAGGTAACTATGTTGTGTTGTCAGAAGACGTAAAGAAAGGGCAGTCTATCACCTTAACGCGGCGTACAAATTATTGGGGGAAAGATGATCCTTTGAGCCGTGGATCAAATAATTTTGATAAGATTAAAATTCTCATCATTCAAGATGAAAATTTAGCCTATGAAAAATTCCGTGCTGGTGAATTAGATTTCATGGTTGTAAGCCGAGCACAGTGGTGGCACACCAAATTTAATTTTGATGAAATCAAAAACGGATGGATCCAGAAACGTAAGGTGTTTACAGATGACCCAGTTGGCTTCGGAGGCCTAGCATTTAATACGCGTAAAGAACCTTTTAGCGACGAACGCATTCGCGAAGCAATTACGCTGTTGTTCAACCGCAAGCAAATTGTTGAGAAGGTTCTCTACAACGAGTATCTTATCAACTATTCTTACTACCCAAACTCTCCATATGAAAATCCTAATACCCCGCACCTTGATTACAATCCAGAGCGTGCCGGCCAGTTGTTAGATGAAGCAGGCTACACGCAGCGCAACGCAGAAGGGTTAAGAATGAAAAATGGAAAACCATTTGTGATTGATTTCCCAACCCTACAGCAACTGTCGCATGTGATAACCCCAATTGAAGAAGATTTTCGGAAAGCAGGGGTGAAATTAAACATCCGCTATGTTGACGGAGTAACGCAGTTCAAACTGATGAACGATCGCAATTTTGATATGATCTATACAAGTTGGGGAGGGTTGCTATTTCCCAACCCAATCAGCTCATTCAAAAGCGATCTTGCTGACAAACCCAACACAAATAATGTGACTGGAATAAAGAACCCAAGAATTGACGCAATATGCGAAGAAGAACAGGTTACTTTTGATCCAGCTAAACGGATTCGTCTGCTTCAAGAGTTAGATAGCATTCTTGTTGCTTCAAAGCATTACGCACTGAATTGGTATGCGCCATTCAGCCGATATGTTTATTGGAATAAATTTGGCCACCCTCAATGGTATATCGGTAAATTAGGCGACTACAAGTCAATTATCGGAAGTTGGTGGTATGATGCTGAAAAAGCAACAAAATTAGCTGAGGCGAAGAAGAGTGGCGGGAAGTTAGAGGTCGGACCGTTGGAGGTTAAATTCTGGCCTGAGTATAACAAGCAGCATCCAATGGTTATGGTATCCGATTTTAGTGCGGAGAAAAAACCAGAAGGAGCAGCTACTGACACTGCAAGCAATAGTACAAAACCATCCATGAAATAACAGTAGAATAAAAGAGCATTCGGGCAAGATCGTGTGATATGCTGCCCGAATGCTCTTTCTATCCACATAGCCATCTACCTCGCTCATGTTCCAATACTTCATTCGCCGCATCCTGTTAATGATCCCTACCTTTATCGCTTGTACGATAGTGGTATTTCTCATTATTGAGATCACACCCGGGGGGCCATTCGATCAGGCTATTATGAGTGCGCAACAGCAGCAACAGGTATCAGAATCAGGGGGAAGTGGTGGTAGTGATAAAGGAGGACAGCAAATTCCTGAGGAAGCCAAAGAAGCATTGAAAAAATATTTTAATTTAGATAAGCCATTGCCATTACGTTATTTGCATTGGTTCGGAAACGTGATGACTGGAGACTTCGGTGAATCGTATAAGTATAGCGAGCCAGCAATTACAGTCATTGCATCTCGTTTCCCAGTCTCTATCTATTTTGGTGTCATTGGCTTTGTGCTAGGATATGCTGTCTGCATTCCGTTGGGTCTGTATAAAGCGATTAAACACAACTCAGTATTTGATATTAGCTCATCATTATTAGTATTTATCGGCTATGCTATCCCAGGTTTCGCATTCGGCGCGCTGCTATTGGCTGTTTTTGGGCGACAGCTTGGCTGGTTCCCAATTGGGGGGTTCCGCTCCGAAGGTTGGGAATATCTGGGAACATGGGATAAAGTGGTTGACCAGCTGCATCATACGGTATTACCAATTATATGCTATATGATTGGAAGCTTTGCTACCTTAACAGTCATTATGAAAAATTCTTTAATGGAAAACTTAGGTCAAGATTATGTGCGTACTGCGTTTGCAAAAGGACTAACCGAGCGAAGAGTGATTTTTGTTCATGCCTTACGAAATTCGCTGATCCCTATTGTAACTGGGCTTGGTCACGCATTTGGCCTGCTGTTAGCTGGTTCACTGCTTATCGAAAAAACATTCGGTATTCCAGGTATTGGAATGCTTCAGTATGAGACTGTTTTAAACCGTGATTATACAGTTATTATGGCTTTAACTGTTATAGGGGTTACAATCCAGCTCACCGGAAATATATTTAGCGACCTTCTGTATGCTACTGTTGATCCTCGCATTCGCTTCCGATAACCAAAAAGCATAACCCAGCCTTCATTTTGCCTATAACCTATGGCTTCATCAATAGCAAACAGCACACCAGCGGGTACACCTACGTCACAAGGGAAATCCCTATCCTTGCTGCAACGGCGAATTAAGAAATTTAAATCGCTGAAACGAGGATACTATTCTTTTTTGATTGTGCTGGGTTTGTACGCCTTTTCGTTCATTTTATTATTCTTCATTAATAACAAGGCATTGATCGTCCACTACAATGGAGAATACTATTTCCCAGTCTTCAAGGAGTATATTGCGGCTAAAACCTTAGGCATGACAGAAGATGGCGAGGCTCCTGTCAATTTTCGAAAATTACAAGCGAAATTTGAACAAGAGAATGGAGCTAACTGGCTGGTAATGCCGCCATATCCTTGGGATCCAGATGAGCGCGACCAAGAAACCAAGATAGTTGATGAAGCTGGCGAGACGGTTAATTACCCATACCCGCCTTCATCAACACACTGGTTAGGTACTGACCCGTCCGGGCGTGATGTTTTTGCTCGTATGGCATACGGGTTCCGTGTATCTATCTCTTTTGCTTTACTCCTAACTATTATCAATTACTCTTTGGGCTCTGCTCTTGGTGGCCTTATGGGGTATTATGGTAAAAAAATAGATCTATTCGGTCAACGCCTGTTAGAGGTTTGGAGTAATATCCCATTTTTCTTCTTGGTCTTGATCGTTAGCTCAATCATTCAGCCAAGTTTTATTATCCTGATTTTCCTTCTCTCATTATTTGGCTGGATTGGCATGAGCTATCTTATGCGTGGAGAATTTCTCCGAGAAAAAGCTAAGGACTATGTGTCAGCAGCTATTTCTTTAGGCGCAAGCGATTCCCAGATTATCTTCAAGCATATTCTGCCAAACTCCCTAACTCCAATTATTGCTACGCTCCCTTTTGCAATTATTGGCGGGATAAGCACTTTGGTTGGGCTAGATTATTTGGGCTTTGGCCTGCAGGGGAAATTGCCCAGTTGGGGCGAAATGCTCCAAATCGGCAATGACAACAAAGAGCATTTATGGCTGCTTCTATCTCCGATTGGGGCGATGTTCATCACACTGCTGTTGATGACCTTCATCGGCGAAGCCCTCCGCGAAGCCTTTGATCCTAAGGAGTACTCGCGATTGCGGTAGGTGCTGTGATAAGCGAAAACGCAATGGATTTTGATACCCCATGGAAAGATGTTGTGGAAGGCTATTTCCCAGAATTTATGGCCTTCTTTTTCCCACAGGCATATGCGGGAATTAATTGGAGCCGTGGGCACGAATTTTTGGATAAGGAGTTCCAGCAAATTATCCGCGAATCCAAGTTCGGGCGGCGATATGTTGATAAGCTGGTGAAAGTATGGACGCAAGATGACAAGGAATAGTGGGTGCTATTGCATATTGAGGTGCAAGCACAGCAGGATGCCGATTTTGCTGAGCGGATGTACATCTATAGCAATCGTATTTACGACCGTTATGCACGCCCCGTTGCCAGCCTTGCAGTCTTTACAGATGAATCGGCCCGGTGGCAACCCGACCGATTTGAATACACGTTGTGGGGATGCCATGTGTTGTTAGAGTTCCCCTCGGTAAAACTTAATGATTATCGCGATCGCGAGCAGGAATTAGAAAACAGTCGCAATCCTTTCGCTGTGGTCATACAATCACATCTGCGGACTATTGCTTCGCGCAAAAACGCCGACTTGCGATTGCAATGGAAAATAGAGCTATCACGTGCTTTATTCCGAAAAGGGTATGCTCGCCAAGAAATCATTGATTTATTACGGTTTATTGATTGGGTTATGATGCTACCAGAAAACCTTGATAATCATTTCTGGAATACACTTCAACATCTTGATGAGGTAAAAACCATGCCATATCTCACTAGCTTTGAACGCAAAGCCATACAGCGTGGCCACGATGAAGGATTGCAGCAGGGTCGTCAGGAAGGCCTGCAACAGGGGCTACAAAAGAGCATTGTAACACTGCTGATTTTTCGCTTCGGTGCATTGCCCGAAACAATTACTGCAACAATTACTGCTATTCGCTCAACAGAGCAGCTTGAACAGCTAATGGCATCGGCCCTGAAATCCGAATCATTGGAAGCCTTTACCGCGCAAATACCGAATACCTGATTCTACAGCAGAACTCTTCCTTCTACTTCTGTCCGGATACTACATTGACCCAGGAAAAACTTCTCGAAGTCCGTGATCTGCGGACCTATTTTAAGACTGGCGGCGGCACTGCGAAAGCGGTGGACGGGGTCACGTTCGATATTTTTAAGGATGAAGTCCTTGGTATCGTGGGGGAATCCGGCTCCGGTAAATCGGTGACGGCACTCTCCTTAATGCGCTTGATCCCGAACCCTCCTGGCGATATCGTTGGTGGCTCCATCACTATGAATGGTAAAGACCTGCTGAAATTGTCGTTGCCGGAAATGCGAAAAATGCGTGGCAACGACATCGGCATGATTTTTCAGGAGCCGATGACCTCGCTAAATCCAGTGTTCAAAATTGGATTTCAGGTGATGGAAACTATCCTGAACCATGAACCAGTGAATAAACAGGAGGCGTTTGACCGTGGGGTGAAAATGCTGGAGCTTGTGGGAATTCCCGATGCGCGCAAGCGGATGGACGATTATCCGCACCAGTTCAGCGGTGGAATGCGCCAGCGTGTGATGATCGCCATGGCGCTAAGCTGCAACCCGCAGCTGCTGATTGCCGACGAGCCAACCACTGCCCTTGATGTCACTATCCAAGCTCAGATCCTGGAGCTGATGATGCGGCTAAAAGAGGAACGGAAAGACTCCGCCATTGTGATGATTACCCACGACCTTGCTGTGGTTGCCGAAACCTGCAACCGCGTGATTGTGATGTATGGTGGGAAAATTCAAGAGGTTGGGGATGTCCGGCAGATTTTTAATAATCCGCTGCACCCCTATACTCAGGGATTGTTGGCTTCTATTCCACACCCGGTAAAAGGGCATCGCGAGCATCGGCTGAAGGCAATCCCAGGAATGGTGCCGAATATCTTGCAAATGCCTGCTGCCTGTAAATTCAATACCCGCTGCGAGCGCGCCTTCGATAAATGCTTTGCCGAGGAGCCGCCGTTGATTGAAATGGAGCCAGGGCATTTTGTCCGATGCCATTTGTACTAACAATGGCGGCAAGTGGTTGGGAAAGAAATTATCCTCCAACCTTCTGATGAACGGCGAACTTCCAACATCTTTTTTGCAACTGCCCACTGATCTGCTTCTCTTCTCATGACCAACGATATCCTGTTAGAAGTCAAAGATCTAAAAGTTCACTTCCCCATTTTTGGGGGCATCTTCCAACGGAAGGTTGCCTCTGTTAAAGCAGTGGATGGTGTGTCGTTTACGATGCGCCGTGGGGAGACGTTAGGGCTGGTGGGGGAATCGGGATGCGGCAAAACAACGGTTGGCCGTGCGTTGATTAACATCACGCGAATTATGAGTCCCGATGCCCAAGTGGAAGGGGAAATTCTGTTCCATTTGCCCGATGGAAAAGTGGTGGATTTTGCCAAGCTCTCAAAAAGTGAGATGCGCCCCTATCGCTCCCGTATCCAGATGATTTTCCAAGATCCGTTCAGCTCGCTGAATCCCAGAATGACGGTCTCGCAAATTATCGAGGAGCCGCTGCGAATCCATACGAAGATGTCGAAATCTGAAATGAAAGAACGGGTGATGTGGCTGCTGAATAAAGTAGGAATGCAGCCGGAGCAAGCAGGGCGTTATCCCCACGAATTTAGCGGCGGGCAGCGTCAGCGTGTTGGAATTGCGCGTGCCCTTGCCACCAACCCCGATTTAATTGTCTGCGACGAGCCAGTTTCCGCCCTTGATGTTTCTATCCAAGCACAGGTTATTAATCTGATGCAGGATATTCAGGATGAATTTGGAGTGTCGTTCCTGTTTATTGCGCATGATTTATCTGTGGTTGAGCATATCAGCGCACGAATTGCGGTGATGTATTTAGGAAATATGGTGGAGTATGGCGAAGCAGAGCAAGTATTTTTTGAGCCAAAACATCCCTACAGCCGCGCACTGTTGTCGGCGGTGCCGGTGGCAAATCCTGATAGTGGCCGTGGCACCCGAACTGCGTTGCAGGGTGATGTTCCCACACCCCTTGCAAAACCCAGCGGTTGCCCCTTCCGCACCCGCTGCCCCATTGCGCGCCCAGATTGCGCCAACAATTTCCCGCCATTCCGCCAGATGGGAGCGGGGCATTATGTGGCTTGTCCCTACACCGAATAGTTGAGAAAATAGCACCCAATAAATACCCCAAATAGTGAAATGGATTGCAGCCGCTGCAATCCATTTTTTTTTGAGCTTTGGATACGTGCAATGAATCTGAAAAAAAAACGGGCCACAAAAAATGTGGCCCGCTCTCTTGAAGGGGGTGTTGGCCTACAGGGATGAAATTGACGTGTTAGCGTAGGCTACGGACAATCTGTGGGTGCGTCGGTAATCACTTGAACAGTGCGGTTGTACAACCGACCCTCGGGAAGAAAATTGGTATAAATTGGCGCGCTCTCACCAACGGCTTTCACTGTTAGCGTGGCAATGCTTTCGGGAAGTGCAGTGCTGCGAATTCCGCTGGCTACGTTGGTTGCGCGAGCCTTGGTTAGCTGCAAGTTGTGGTCATCCAAGCCGACAATATCTGTGTGACCAATCACCTCAATTGCAGTTCCGGGCGCAATCTCGGGATAAATATGTTCTCGCAAAACTCTCTGGTTCATTGCGCCAATTCGGTCGCTGTCAAAATCGAATAATATCAGCGAGTACCGCCCAATGAATCGCCCGCACGGAACGCTGTTCGGTGCGGTTGTTTGTGCAGCCACCGTGACAACGGAGCAGATCATGATGGCCGTAGTCATCAGCCAGACAAGGCGCAGAGCTATCATGGCGTTGGCTCCAGAATGGAGATGAATGATGTTGATCCAGCAGCAGTTCCATATCCGGCCAAAGTAGGCGGTACTTCTTGCCGCTGTGCATAACAAGAGTCTGTAAATCTTGCAATGTCGCAGCTGTGCCAAAATTTTGGGAACTCACCTTCAGCGGATACCACTATTTGATTCCACATTTGACATTCGCCGCAAGCCATTCCCCCGTATCTTCGTGCCTTGATGATTGGTTCGACTGGCTTCCGGCCACCACCATCAACAAAAAACGACCCTTACCAACAGTTCATAACCTGACGATCCTTCAACATGGCACTGATTCGTTCAATTTCTGGCCTGCGCGGCACGCTTGGCGATGGCCTTACCCCAATCACTGTTTCCCACTACACAGCGGCGTTTGCCGAGTACTTGGGTGGTGGCCCAATTGTGGTTGGCCGCGATGGCCGCCCAAGCGGCGAGTGGATTGAGGAAATCGTGGTGGGAACCCTACGCGCACGCGGCATCCCCGTTTGGACTTTGGGGATTGTGCCAACCCCAACCGTCCAGTTTGTGGCCCAGCACTCAAACGCCGCTGGGGGAATTTCCATCAGTGCCTCGCACAACCCGGCGGAGTGGAACGGGCTGAAATTTCTTGGCAGCGATGGAACGTTCCTGGATAACGATGCTTGCCGCGAATTTTTTACGGTGGCCGACCGTGGCCCAGCTAAACCCAGCAGCGACACCCCCGTAGGGCAGCGCCACCAAATTACCGGCGCGGTGGAACGCCACGTTGAATCGGTGCTGACGCTTCCATTTGTCAATCTGGAAGGGCTGCGCCAGCGGGCGTTTACGGTGGTGGTGGATGCTGTGAATGCTGCCGGATCGTGGGTGGTTCCGGCCATGCTGGAAGCCTGCGGCTGCCGGGTGATCCGCTTGTTCTGCGATGGCACGGGGATATTCCCTCATCTTCCCGAACCGCTTCCGCAAAACCTGACGGCACTGAGCGAAGCAGTGATTGCCAACGGTGCCGATCTTGGCATTGCCGTTGATCCCGATGCCGACCGCTTGGTGCTGATTGATGAACAAGGAAACCCAATCGGCGAAGAGTACACAATCGCTGCTGTTGTTGATTTTGTGCTTGGCTGGGAACGCCAGCGGGACCCAATCTCCAACCTTTCGGCAGTGATTAACCTTTCCACAACGCGGGCGGTGGAGGACGTTGCCGCACGCTACGGAGCCACGGTGTTCCGCACGCCGGTTGGGGAGATTAACGTGGCCAAGAAGATGCGGGAAGTTGGCGCGATTATCGGCGGCGAAGGCTCGGGCGGGGTGATACTTCCGGCATCGCACTACGGGCGTGATGCGTTGGTAGGGATTGCCATTCTGTTAAGCCACTTGCTGCAACGGGGGGAAACGCTGAGTCAACTTCGGGCATCGTTGCCAAGCTATGAGATTGTGAAGAAGCGGGCCGAACGCCCCGCAAACGTAAAAGCTGTGGACGTTCTGAAACGTGTGCTGCGGAATCATGCTAACGGCGCAGCATGGAACGGGCAAGATGGATTGCGGTTAGAGTTCCAGCAATCGTGGGTGCACCTGCGTGGCTCCAACACCGAGCCGATCATCCGGGTGATTGCCGAAGCCGCCACCGCGAAGGAAGCAGAGCAACTTGCCAGCAAGTACCTTCGCCACACCGAAAAAATTGCTGCAGAAATGGCAGCGAAATAGCACCACGCCAGCCGAACAGAGAAGAAACATTGAAGGGGCATACAGCAGGCAGAGAGAGCATCAGCCTGTTGTAGCCCCTTCTTTTTTGCCTATCCCCTGTATCTGCGGCTTATTCCCCCATCCATTTTTTGCGCGATTTTTTTTGGACGGCTGTTGCTTCTTTGCTTAGCTCCATCCGGAAGGGGCGGGTATCCTGTTCGGTGGTCTGAACCGTGAATGTGAGCAGCCGCGGGCCGCGGAATGCAGTAATCTGAAGCACGTCGCCGGGGCGTTTTAATTCTAACACTGGCGTAAGAGTGTTGGCGTCCACCCGCTCTCCATCAATTGCAATCAGCGTGTCGCCTGCGCTTAGTCCGGCAAGTTCAGCGGGGGAGTTTTGGAGCACGTTGGTCAGCGTCACGAACTCATGGCCTCCATGCTTCCGTTCTGGCATCACCATTCCAGTAAAAATCTTTGATGGTTCTGGCTCCGACGGTTTCGGTTCGCGCCCACGCCTGATGTTCACTCCCACCCGCGCCAATGGTTCGGCATATTCCCATTCTTCGCGGCTATCAATCAACCAAAGCAGATAGAGTTCGGCTTCCACCCCGGCAAGGTCGCGCACGGCATCGCGCACGTCGCGTTCGGTGTATCCGTTTCCCCGCAGGAAGTAATGTTCGACGGGTTGTTCGGCGTAGGTCTGCTGATAGAGTTTGCGTATCAGATCATCGAGTGAGTATCGGTCCCGAGTGAGTCGGCGAAGCTCAAGGTCCAGCAGCAACGCCGCAACGGCTCCTTTGAAATAGTAGTTCACGTAGGTGTTGCGGAAGTTGCTGACGGTTGCCATCGGGCTGCGCGCACCCGCCATCAGCCACGTGTCGAAGCTGGACTCGCGCAGGTTCCGGTGAAACCGCCCAGGGGAGCGGTCAACCCTGTTGATTTCAGCAGCTAATTCTTTGAAAAATTGACGACTATCCCACACCCCAGCACGGCGAAGCATCAGGTGGCCGTAGTATTGGGTGAACCCTTCGGCAAGCCAGAGCAACGTGGTGTGTTGCTCGCGGGTGTAGTCGAACGGGCCAAGCTCGGCAGGGCGCATCCGCTTTACGTTCCAGATATGGAAAAACTCGTGCGACATCACCCCAACAAGGTCATCGTAGCGGTCGCGGTCGGTGATATGCCCATCTATCACCAGCCGCGTGGAAGCAAGGTGTTCCATCCCATCGCCGTTCGGGGCGTAGGGGTCAAGGTTCACCAAAAACCAGTAGGCATCGAACTCAGGCTTGCCGAAGGTGGAAACGTAGGCGGCAACGGTCTTCTCGGTATCTGCCACAAACTGGTCAATCTTGTCGGCAAGCTGGCGGCTGGCGCGGGTGGTTTGGCTGCTGGCATTATCAATAACAATCCAGTAGGTGATCCCTTCAATCGTAAACTTCCGCACGGTTGGGGTGCCAACTTCGATTGGGGAATCAATCAGAACATCATAGTTCTGGGCAACCAGCAGCTTGCGCCCGGCGCGGCGGCGTTGTTTCAGTGAGGAGTAGGCTTTCCAAGTTGTTGGGGCTGTAATCTCCAACTCAATCGCTTCCTCCTTCCTTCCCACGATGTACCCAAACACTGATGCCCCATTGATTGCGGCGTGGCGGTCATCAAGCTGGCTGAAGGTTCCGCTTAGAGTGTCGCCAAACATCTGGTAGCCGATTGTTAGCTGGGCCGCCCCCGCTGTGTGAATTCTCCACCTCCCTTTCTCCATCCGTTCAATCCGAAGGGCTTCCCCGGTGGGATTGGTGGCGCGCAGGTCTTGCACGTTGCGGGCAAAGTCGTAGATGTAATATCGCCCGGGCGACCAAGCAGGGAACTCCAAATCAAGATGTTTGGCCCCGTTCGTTTGGGCGGTGATGGAAACCCCAAACAGGTGCGTGGAAGGGCGCGTAAGGTCAAGTGAGTACTGCAGCATTTGCGTTGTTGAGTTGAACGATGCTTCAAATATCGGGGAAGAAATTGGTCTGGTGTGCAACTGAAGTAATCTGCAAGAAGGAAATTTTTTGGAGGCCGTTACTTCCGTTGGCGTGCTGTGTCATGGGGTGAGTCGTCTCTGAGGTTCCTAAACTATGTTGACCCAGAGCCATTCCTTCCCACACGACTCACACGCTGGTCGAAGCCTATGTCAATCCCGACGTTCCCGACCAATCAGCCGTTGCAGGCATTCAGCGATGCTGATCTATTCGCGCAGTTTCTTGCCCATCGCGACGAAGCGTTCACCGCACTCTATCACCGATATGCGGCGCGCTTGCTGGGGTATATTCACTCCATTCTGGGGGAATCGGAGTTTGCCTGCGATGACATTTTTCAAGAATCATTCTTGCGATTGTTCCGCGAGCGGAAGAACTACGCCGCGCCAAATCCCCCCGAACCGATCCGGAATGTTGGGGGCTGGTTGTTCCGGGTTGCGCGGAACCTGATGCTGAACCATCTCCGTTCCCGCAACTACCTGGCCGAGCTTGATGCCTCGTTCGATGAACGCCTCCTTTTCCCGGTTGAGGAAGCCTTCCCAACCCTGTTCGGCGACCATGCCGACCGTGCCGACGATGCGATGCTGTTAGAGGCGGTGAATGCTGTGGTGAAAACCCTTCCGGCCAATCTGCGCGAAGCCTTTGTGCTGCGCGAAGTCAACGGGCTAAGCTACCAGGAAACAGCAAGCCTGATGGGATGCAGTCAGGAAGCCGCCCGAATGCGGTTAAGCCGCGCACGCAGCGCGATCCGCAGCGCGTTGCAGCCGCTGTTGCAGGGGACATGGCGCGCTGGGGAAGAAAGCAATCGAACATAGAGTACGTTGAAACCAAATCTTGATGATATCATTTCGCGCCACCTTGATGGCGAGCTAACGCCAGCCGAACAGGCATGGCTATTCGCTGCAATTTCTGAATCGCCCGAGCTTGCTGCCCAGGTGCATGATGCCGTGCTGACTGCACGCGCTGCGCGCCGCACCCCAGCCTTGCATCAGCCTTTGCCACAGGTTACGAACACGCTGTTCCAACGGCTTGCTGCCGAAGGGTTGAATCGGGGATTGCCGGTTTCTGTTCCCGCTATTTCTGCGTCCCCGCAACGCCGCCGGATCTTCTATCCTCGCCTATCAATTCGCACCGCATCGCTGGCGGTGGTGTTCGGGTTGTTTGCGGCAATCGTTGTTGACGATGGAGTATTCAACAGAACTTTCAACGGAGCGTTCAACGCCCCCCTCACTGATCGAGCTGGCCGTGAAGCAATGGTTGCGGCGGCGATTCCTCCGGTTGCTATTTCCAATCCGCAGCTGGTGGACTCACCTGTTCCGCTCACATCAGCCAATGTGCGGACGGATGCCAAACCAGAAAAAGATGCTGTGTGGGAAGCTATCCCAACGGCTTCAGAACAACCAACCGTTGCCCAACAGATTCAGCCGGAGATGGAGCGTGGCAATGATGGAGATGGAGAATATCTCACATCCGATTTGCCAACCCCAACCCCAACGCTGGCAACGGCAGTATCACAGCAAGGGATGAAGCCTTCATCGGAAGTGAATCCCAAGCCGCCCCAGCAATCCCCCGCCAGCCAAGTGAGTCAGGAACGCGAGCAGGAACAAGCCGGGGGGATCAGCGTTGCGGCCTCGAGCGGGGTGTCCTATCTGCTGAAGGGAGCTGGTGTCACACGGCAGGAGACAGCAATCAAAGTTGCGATAGCCTTCAACAACAATCACTCCATCTCGGTTGTTGGCGGCTACTCGCCTGGGCTGCGCAAGGTGGATGACGCTCTTGCTGTGGCCTCGGAATTTCAATCAACCTCCACCACTTCCTCGACCGACAACACCGAATCGGTGAACACCGGCGGGCTGCAACGCGACAGCAAAGCAGCAACGCAGCACGCAGCGGAAAACTCTGAGCCGTGGATAGGTGTTGGCTACAACTACAGCATGGCACTCTACCGTGATATTGCGGTTGCGCCTGGTGTTGTGGCGGGGGCTGCGGCCACATCGTGGCGTGTTGGGGCCGAGCTTCCGGTGCGGTATCGTTTGGCCAGAACGGTATCGTTGGAGCTTGTTGCTGCAGCAAGCTACGTTCGCCCCTATCCGGAGCAAGGTGGGGGATTTGATTTCACCGACGACGCAAACCGCTACCATTACTACGGCACACCGGATCAAGCAGCATTCACTGCAGTTGGAGTCCGGTTGGGGGTGGTGGTGAAGATGCACGGGAGCAATTAATTCATTTCTGTTGCTCCATTCCACACTTTCCCTTTCCCCTTTTCTTCTCTCCTTCGTAGCTTCGCCACTGGTTGTGAACAACAAACCTACATTTTCCTTCAGGCGAATATGCGCGTGCGGCTTCGTTGGCAGTTTCCTTCTTTTGCCCTGATCGCTATGCTGGCGTTTGCTGGGTGCGTTACCACGGCCCGGTTTGGCGAGCGGGGCAAATTGGAGTGTCCGGTTCCGCCGGTGATTTGCCAGCCGGGGGCATTCGACCAAACCATTCTTGACACCAGTAGCAGCCCGCTGATCCGAACCCGGCATTACCTTTCCATTGTTCGGGTGCAGGGGCTAAACACCGAGGCGGATGAGTTCGGCGTTGCCTTCCCGAATGAAGGGGATGGCCGCGCTGGGATGGCCACCATCCGGAACAACCGCGCTGGCGACCGCCGCAATCAACTGCTGACCACAACGTTTTCCACTATCACCAATGCCACTGTTGGAACCAACGTTCCAACGGGCAATGCCTTCAGTTCGGTGGGGCGCGGCGTGGCGGCCCAGGGGACGCTTCACGTTGCCGCGCGCCAGGGAGGGGTGATTGATGGAGTTGATGGGATATCCGTTGTTGGCGATTACGATCTGTTTACGGTTCCAACCGCAACCCGAAACCAAGTTGCAGCGGCGCGCAACTCCATTTCCGCTGTGGTCAGTTGGGATGCCCAGCCCGCGCTTACCCCCGACGGGCGCACCCTCTACTTTGCCAGCACCCGCCCGGGTGGATATGGCGGGGCCGACCTTTGGGTAAGCCAGTTGGGGAGCAATGGAAATTGGAGCGAGCCGAAAAATCTTGGCCCGGGAATCAACACCCCGTGCGACGAGCTTTCACCCTGGGTTAGCGGCAACGGGCGGTGGCTGTACTTTGCTTCGATGGGCCACCAAACCGTTGGTGGCTACGACCTGTTCCGCGCCCCAATCAGCAACAACCAGCTTGGCGGCGTGCAAAATCTTGGCAAGCCAATCAACACCCCCCGCGACGAAATTTTCCCATCGGCTCCGTTCACTGCCGACCCCGACACTCTCCTCTATTACAGCTCCGACCAAGAAGGTTCGCGCCTGTTCGATGTCTATGTTCTGCACAAGCGGAAGCGGATGGTGAAAGGGGAAATCGCCGAAGGGCTTCCCCCAAAACTGGTGCGGCTGAAAGGAACCGTGGAAACCGAGCAAGGGGAGCCAGTGGACAGCGCGATTGTGAAGTTAGAACAGAAAGACCCGCCAGGGCGGAAGGATTCCACCCGCAGCGGAAACGATGGCGGATATGAGTTCCAGATTGAGCAAGGGAAAGATTACGTTCTGACCGCCGGAACCGACAGCACACTGTTTGGCCAGCAGGAAGTGAGCGTTCCCGCCAACAGCGACAGCACCGTTGTGGTTCGGAATGTGGTAATCCCCGACACCGTCACCTTCCGGGTGAACTTCCCATTCAACAACGCCACCGACCCCTACGAATTCACGCTGGACGACCGCGGGCTTCCCAGCGACCAGCGATGGTTGGATATGATTGACCGCGCTGCGGGATTCCTGCGAACCATCACTTCCCCATCGGCAAACATTGAGATTGTGGGGCATACCGATCCGGCTGGGTCGGATGAGTTCAACATTGGGTTGGGGCGGCGGCGGGCCGAGTTTATCCGGCGCGAGCTTATCAAACGGGGCGTTCCGGAACGGCTGCTGACGGTTCGAACCGAAGGGGAACGCCGCCCGCTTGCCGAGCGTGCCAACGAACCCCAAGACCTGTACCACGCCCGCTTACGCCGTGTGGAGTTGATTAAACGATGAGGAGGAGAATGTAGAATGGAGAATAGAGAATAGAGAATAGAGAATAGAGAATAGAGAATAGGCTCTTCACTAATGACCAATGACCAATGACCAATGACTAATGGCCACTGACCTTGCCACTGACCACGGACAACTGACAACTGACAACTCTCCCATGATACAACGCTACAACCAACGATTCTTGCAGCTGCTGGCACTGGCTTTTCTTCTTTTCACTGTGGGGGGATGCTACACCGTTACCCGGGTGGAGCGGGAGAAGTACACCGTCACACAGCGCGACACCACCGTGCGCGAAAGCGCGCAAAATGTGCCGGGTGAGCGGGAGAACGGTACGGTCTATCCATCGTCGCGCCAGGTGGAGATCACCCGGACGTATGTGCAGCGGGATTCCACGGTGGAACGCTTCTACCCAGCCTTCCTGCGGTATGGCGGCGTTGAGGCTGCCAGCTTTATCGGCACCGGCGGAAGCACCGATGGCGGCGGGCTTGGGCTGTTTGGGCTCTACGATCTGCTGACAGTGAAACGCCCCACCGACACAAAACTGTTTACCGCCCAGATGTACCGGATTATGCCCTACGAGTGGCGGCTGCGCTGGTTCGATGATGCCGTCAACTGGACGTTCGGAGTTTCGGCGGTGGAGATTTTTGTCAACAACCGCGACAGCAGTGCCGAAAGCTCCCCCGGCGAGCGGTTGGTGGGGATTGCCAGCCCCTACTTCCGCAAACGGTTCTTTCTTCGCGATCAGCCGCCGTACGTCATGGTGGTTCCGTTTGTGGGTTTTGGGTTGTTGCCGTCGCAGTATATCAACCTTGGCGCAACGTTCGATGTTGGCTCCTTTGGTGGCTTCAATCTGCGGGCCTATGCCGGCTACATCAGCGGAACCTCGGCTATGCTGAAAGAAGATAACGACCCACAAAATGCTGACTTCAGCGTCACCTTCCCCTACTTTGGCGTTGGGGTTTCGGCACTGGATTTTGTGAACAAAACCGAAGAATTGTTCATTGAATGGAAAGATCACAAGCACAATGCTATCGAGGTGAACGCGGTGAATTTCGATATGGTCTATTCCACCAACACCGATGCCGGATCGTGGTTCAACCCGGGAACTGGTTCGGCAAGCAACGTCTATCCAACCGGGTTTGTGCTGAAATTCGCATCGGCCAACTACCCACTTCCGTTTGCCGATGGCAACGTCTTTGTGGGGACTTCACTCTTCAATGCAATGATCATCTCCAAAGAAGAGATTGCGCTCGGCTGGCTTCCGCTGCGTGCCGGCTACCGGATGAACCTGATGAAAAACGACCTGACGTTCGAGCCGTATGCCGAGGCGATGTACTACCCCAAAACCACTATCCACCTTGCCGCACGCCTTTCGGTGAAGCTGCCGGAGTGGACTATGCCGTTGCTGAACTTCCCGATTCCGATGCGGATTAACGCAGTTGCTGGCTACGTCAACGGGACCGCGAACAATGATGTTGTGACGGGATTCGAAGACCTGATTGCCCCGCAAGATTTCTCCACAACCTACGTTGGCTTCGGCATTGGCATTGGCGATGGATTGTTCACCATGGATCAAGTAAGGAAATGGTGGTAGATATGATAAGGTCAGGCGTGTGTTTTCTGCTTCTGCTGGTTGGCGTAACCGGCTGCAAGGTGGCCAACCTTCCCACCAACATGGGCCGCGATTACGAGCGGATAGATATCACCATGGGGGACGACATCTACACAGGGCGTATCCTTACCGACCGCCATGATGTTGAGGTGACAAGCAACGGAATTCTGCTGAAGCCCGGGGCGCGGTTTGCGATCAAAACGCTGGATGTGACGGAATTCCTGGGGCAGTTCGATGTGAGCATCGTTTCCGGGCAAGGGGTTACTGCCTACTTGCGCACCGTCCCCTACCAGTTCGATTCCACCCACGGCATTGCCTTCCGCTACGCCGTTGATGGATGCCAGCTTCGCTATCCCAATGGCCGAACAATCCCGATAGAGTACAACGCCGAAACCGAAACCGGAACTATCAGCCTGTACAACGAGGCCGCCCGACTTGCCGTATCCGTCAACTGCCAGCAACTGTACGAGGAGGACACCAATCTTCCTGGGACTGAGTATGTAATTTTCGAGCCGCTTCCAGGAAGCACGGTGGAGCTTCGGCACGTTGCCTATTTCAACACGGATACGGAGTAACTCACCTTACGCAAAGCCAAGGTCAGTGGTCAGTTGTCAGTGGTCAGTTGTCACTCACCTTACGCAGATGAAGATTTGCTGGCTCAGTGGCTTGCTTCGATGCTCTTCTCTTCGGCTTTGGCTCCCTCTCCCACCCGATCAATGGAGTGGAAGCAGTAGCATCACCTGTTTGGGAGAGGGCTGGGGTGAGGGCTGGCAGCGAACGAGGGCAGGTGCGTAAGATCAGTAACTGACTTTACGCAGAGTTTGAATAGTGCAAGATTGCCTGTGCGGTGGTTCCGCTCATATTTCGACGGGGCTCAGCATGAGCGGAGGGTGATGTCCGGCGGGAAAACCAAAGCATGGAAATCTCTCGTATCCAACTGGCGTTACGCAAGGTGAGTAAGAATCACTGAGTAAGAATCACAGCAATGGCCGCACGCATTTTTATCACAGGGGGAACCGGCTACATTGGGGGGCGGCTGATTCCGGCGCTGATCCAGCGGGGCCACAGTGTGCGGGCGTTGGTGCGGGAGTCATCGGCAAGCAAGCTGGCCGCCGGGGCGGTTCCGGTGGTTGGGAACGCGCTGGATGCCAGCACGTTTTTTGGCGCAATCAGCCCCGATGAAACGGTGATTCACTTGGTTGGCACGCCACACCCAGGGCCGGGAAAAGGGGAAGAGTTTCGGAAGGTTGATTTGGCCTCGATTCAGGCATCAGTGAAGGTTGCGGCGGCGGGTGGTGTGGCCCAATTCATCTACCTAAGCGTTGGCCAGCCCGCGCCGGTGATGAAGGAGTATATCGCTGTTCGCGCCCAGGGGGAGCGGCTGATTCAGGAAGCGGGGCTGACGGCCACAATGTTGCGCCCGTGGTACGTGCTTGGCCCCGGCCACCGCTGGCCAATTATCCTGAAACCAATCTATGCGGTTGCTTCCCTGATTCCGGCAACACGCCCCGGCGCGCAACGGCTTGGTATGGTGACGTTGGATCAGATGGTGCGGGCAATTCTTCATGCCGTAGAACACCCACCACCAACCGGAAGCTCAGTGATTGTTGATGCCCACCAGATTGGGCAGCGGGCGATGCAGCTTGGATAGATTTCTGAGGATAGATTTCTGAGTGAAAGTCTCCCGTTTGCCCGTCTCATCCCCCCTTCGCTTTCTTCTGCAATTTCTCCAACTCCATCATTGCTTGCAGCGGGGTGATGGAGTACAAGTCCAGTTCTTGCAGCATGTGGCGAAGCTCTTCGGCGATTGGGTCGCTTGCGGGGGGCGGGGCCGAAAGCTCGAACAGTGAAACTTGCGGCGATGGCGCGGCGATTGCCCCGCTGTGGGCGCGCCGTGTGGTTGGGCCGTTCTGGGGCGGGCGGGTGTTGCCGTGAGCTTCAGCCGCCAACGCTGCTTCGGTTCCACCAATCGGTTTCTCCTCCGACGCGCTTTCTAACTGTGCCAAAATCTCCTTTGCCCGTTGCGTCACCTCTTCCGGCAGCCCCGCCATTTGCGCCACCTGAATACCGTAGGAGTGATCCGCCGAGCCCGGGGTGACTTTCCGCAGAAAGATCACTTGGTCGTCATGCTCGCGCACCTCCACTTTGTAGTTGCAGATATGTTGGAACCGTTCGGCCAGTGCGTTCAGTTCGTGGTAGTGGGTTGCGAACAAGGTTCGTGCGCCGATTCGTTCATGCAGATATTCGGTCATGGACCATGCGATGGAGATGCCGTCGAAGGTGGAGGTTCCGCGGCCAACTTCATCCAACAGAATCAGGCTGCGGCGGGTGGCGTTGTTCAGGATGTTCGCCGCCTCGTGCATCTCCACAAGGAAAGTGCTTTCCCCCGCAGCAAGGTTATCCTGCGCCCCGACGCGGGTGAAAATTTTATCCACCACACCAATCTGTGCGCGTTCCGCCGGAACAAACGATCCAACTTGCGCCATCAGCACAATCAACCCGGTTTGGCGCAGATAGCTTGATTTGCCCGACATATTCGGACCGGTGATAATGGCGATCATATCGCCGTCGGTTTCCAGCAGTGTGTCGTTCGGGACGTAGCGTTCGCCGGGGGGAAGCAAGGTTTCCACAACGGGATGCCGCCCGCCAACAATCTCCAGCACGGTTGTGTCATCCACCTGTGGCCGGGTGTATTCCCGCTCGCGCGCAACCCGGGCAAATCCAACAAAGCAATCCAGCATTGCCAGCAGCTGCGCGTTCCGCAGTATCGGCTCGCTGAACTCGGCGGTGTAGGTTTGTAGTTCGGCGAACAACTCCCGCTCCAGCGTGGCAATTTTTTCTTCGGCGTGCAGCACCTTCTCCTCGTACTCTTTCAGTTCGGGGGTGATGTAGCGTTCGGCGTTGGCCAGCGTTTGCTTGCGGGTGTAGTCGTTCGGGACGCGGTCGCGGTTGGCGTTGCTGATCTCGATGTAGTAACCGAACACGTTGTTGAACCCCACCTTCAGCGACCCGATGTTGGTTCGTGCGCGCTCCCGTTCTTGCAGCCCTTCAATGTAGCTTTTGCCGCTGGCGCGAAGGTCCCGCAGCTCATCCAATTCTGGCGAGTAGCCGTTGCGGATTGCTCCGCCATCGTTCAGCGTGGCTGGGGGTTCGTCGGGAAGTGCGCGGGCAAGCCGTTCCACAAGCTCGGTGGGGTGATTCAGCCCACGGCCAATGGTGGAAAGCGTGGAAGAATTGCACCGCCCCAGAAGCTCCATCAGTCGCGGAAGCCGTTCCAGCGTCAGCCGGACGTTCCCCAGGTCGCGGGGGGTTGCGCGGGCGGTGGCAACGCGCGCCATCATCCGCTCAAGGTCGCTAACCGAACGGAGTTCTTTCTCCAGCTCGGCAGCGATTGCCGGATCATCGAACAGCGCCCCAACGGCGTTCAATCGTTTCTCAATCTGCTCGCGCGATTTCAGCGGGTGCACCATCCACCGTTTCAGCAGGCGGCCACCCATCGGGGTGGAGGTTCGGTCAATCACGGCCACCAGCGACCCGTGACGGCCACCGTCGTTGGTGGAGAAAAGGATTTCCAGATTCCGTTTGGTTGCCGGATCCAGCGCGATGTAGTCCCCGTGGGAGTAGTGGCTGATGCGGCGGATATGGCTAAGTCGGGCGCGCTGCGTTTCCATTAGGTAGTGCATCGCGCCGCCGGCGGCGATTGTTGCCAGCCGAAACTCCTCAATCCCAAACCCTTTCAGCGAGTGGGTTCCGAAATGTTCGCGCAGGCGTTCGCCGGCGTAGTGGTGGTCAAAGACCCACTCCTCCAGCTTGGTGATGCGTGGTTCGCTGCTGATTCGGCGGCTGCTGAACTGCTCCTTCTGCCCACGGCTCACAATGATTTCCGCAGGGCCGATTGACTCCAGAATTTCGTTCAGTTCGGAAAGGTGGTTTTCGGTTGCGGAGAACTCGCCGGTGGAGATGTCGCAGAAGGCAATGCCAACGTGGTCGCGTTCGATAAAGACCGATGCCAAGTAGTTGTTCCGCCCGGCTTCCAGAAGTTTTTCGTTCATGGCCACGCCCGGGGTCACAACCTCAATCACGTCGCGGCGGACGATTCCGCGCGCAAGTTTGGGGTCTTCCAGCTGTTCGCAGACGGCCACGCGGTATCCGGCTTTCACCAGTTTGGGGAGGTAGTTATCCAGTTGGTGGTAGGGGAATCCGGCAAGCGGGGTTTCTTCCTCGGCTCCGTTGTTTCGGCGCGTTAGGGTGATGCCGCAGACCCGCGCAGTGATCTTTGCGTCGTCCTCGAACGTCTCGTAGAAATCGCCCAATCGGAACAGCAGAACCGTGTCGGGATACTTGGCTTTGATTTGGTGATACTGCCGCATCAGCGGCGTGCGTTGCTTGCTCATGGCCTGGGTTTTTGGAACCCCAAAGATACAACGCCGATCTGTGTGGGAACGGAGGAGGAGTGTGATAAAAAAATGTAGAAGGGAGTAGAAAACAATTCACGTAGAGGAAGGGGGTGATATGGCTTCCCGTGGCGGGTTATTCCAGCCGCAATGTTCCGTGCCGGACGGAGTATTGTTGGGTTCCGGCTTGGCTCCCCGTCAGCACCACTTTCCGGTTGGCGATGGCTACGTGGGTTGCCACTGTTTCCGGCTGAAGTTTCCGCCCGCTACATCTCCAAGCCATGATCTGCCAGCGTTCTTCCCCTCCATTGTTCCGCAGGACGTACAGCCGTTGCTCCCATCCGCTGCCGCCGTATTCCCACGTCACCAACGCAGCTGCGTCGGGGTTGCGGTCACCATCAAGATCACCGAAGATGATCGGGTAGTTTTCATCAAAAAAATAGACGGTGCGGTTGTTGCGCACTTGATCCTTGGCGCGGTCAAGTTCCAGCAGCCGCCGAATGGATTGCTCCATCGTAAACGTATCCAGCGGCGCGATTGATTGCGGTGATTGCGGCACGGCGGTGGGCCACGCAAGGCCAACAGCAGAAAGCAGAACGATAGCCGCAGCAGCAGAAAGGCAAAGTCGTGAGTTCATACAATGGCAGAAGGTTAGTTGCAGGATTGTGCGCTTGGCGGTCGCTTGGTATCACATACCAGCAAGTGGTTTATCAGGAAGAAAAGTCGTGGCGGGGCAGGCGTTCGTGCTACCGGAGTGAGTCAAAAATGGAGAGATAGCTGGCGTAGCGTCCGGGGTCAATCAGCCCTGACTCCACGGCCTTGCGGACGGCACAGTTCGGTTCGTGGGTGTGGGTGCAGGGAAGGTAGCGGCAGTTGCGCAGATGCTCCAGAAATTCGGTGAAATATCCATCTAATTCTTCCGGCTGAAGGTCCCAGATACCGAACTCACGAATTCCCGGCGTATCAATCAACCGCCCCCCGGTTGGTAGCAGATGTAGCACCGAGTCCACGGTGGTGTGCACCCCACGGCGGTCGTTGTGGCGGACTTCGGCGGTGCGGCGAAGTTCGTTGCCAAGCAGCCTGTTCATCACGGTAGATTTCCCAACCCCCGATTGCCCGGCAAGCACTGCGGTGTTCCCCGCTATCAGTTCTTGCAGCTTCTCCATCCCCTCTCCGCTCTGTGCACTGATGCTCAACACCGGGTAGCCAAGCGTGAGATAGACCGCTACTTCATCGGCAAGGATTTCGCGAATCTCTGGGTTGGCGGTGTCAATTTTGTTCACCACAACCACCGGGCGCAGCTTCCCCAGAAGGGCCGCAACGATAAAGCGATCAATGATTGTTCGTCGGAAGTCGGGGCGGTCGGCGGCCACAATGCAAAGCAACAGATCGGCGTTGGCGGCAATCACCTGTTCGATGCCGCGCTCCCCTGCCCCCTTCCGCCCCAACCAGGTGGCACGCTCGGCAACGTGAAGGATCACTCCTTCGGTGTCGTTCATCGGCTGTATCTGCACACGGTCGCCAATCGCCACCAATGTAGTGTTGGGGTTGTCGGTGGTGATCCCCCGCTTTGTGCGGCAAACGAATGTCCTGCCCGAATCCCGCAGCTGCACGTGGTAGTGGCCGCTCCGCACCTGGATAACTTCCCCATGCTCCCCTTCTGCCGTTTGGCTGGTGATTGTTATCTCCTTGGGGCGCATTGCCTCATGTCCGGTTCCAACATGTTCATCGTCGGCATCAACGTTGCGTTGGCGTTTGCGTTCGCCTTTCACCCAGTCGCGATGCGGGCGGTTGCTCTGGCGGGTGCGGCGTTGGGAAGGCATAGGTGTGTGTGTGTGTCGGATCCAAATGGATAGATGCTTCGGCTGGCAATATACCTCCGTATCTGGAGGTAGCGTGAGCGGATGGCAACGCGAAGAAGCCTAACTGTGTTGATTCAGTTAGGCTTCTTTTGTGGCCCGCGTGCCACCCGTTCGGTTGTTGCAATGATGGTAAGAGCTTTTTACGGCCCCACCAACGTGCTGACCAACGCATCGGCATCGGCCGGCGTGTTCGGGTTGGCGTTCTTTTCGCTTTGCGGATAGATCCAACGCTTGGGAACCCGCGATTCCGGCAGCGTTCCGGTGCGGCGCATGTCGTGGTAGGCTTGCCCTTCCAGGAACAGCTCCATGTACTTCTGCTTCAACACTTCGGCAATGGTTGCCGTTGCGTCGCTGGAGCTAAAGTCCGCAAGACCCGCTGCCGTGCGGATTTTGTTTAGCTCGGTCACGGCAGTCCCAACGCTTCCCACGCGGGCTTCGCACTCGGCAATAATCAGCGTGTTCTCCTCGAAGGAGATCATCGGGAACTCATCGGCATACTGGCCATATTTTCGTAGGCTGGAAGCCTTTGTTGGGTCTTGCTCATCGGCAGTGGCGTTTGCTTGGCCATGGGCGGCAAGCCCCACAAAATTGCCATCGGCATTTGGCGTGAAGTACTCGGCACGGCGTGTGTCGTTGCTGTCGGCGGCCAACAAGTTCATCAGCGTTTTTTCCACAACAATTGGCTGCTCGCCTGGGATACCTTCGGTCAGTGACCAGTGGCCCCAGGGTGAGTACTCACCAACGATATCAGTGTAGATGGCAAACAGGTTCCCGTCGGCGGCTGCAATGCCTTGTTTGGCTTCGGCAAGCGATTCGGCGTATTTCTTGACGTGCAAGAAGTAGCGGGCCTTCAGCGAGTGACAGACGGCAGTCCACCTGGCACCGTCACCACCAAAATTCAGATCCTGGCCAAGTCCACCGGCCTTCGCAAAATGCCCCAACGCTTCGCTCAGCAAGGCTTGCACCTTATCGTAAGCGGCGGCTTGGGTGACAAATGGAGATGGATCAAGCCCGTTGATCTCGATCGGAATTGAGCCGTACATCGCAGCAAGCTCGCCGAACACCAGCGCCTTCAATGCTTTGGCAATGCCCAACGCTGCTTGGTTTTCCCCTTCGGAACCCAAGTTCACTTCGGGGGCATACTTCAGGATGTCGTTGGCGATGCGCACGGCGCGGTAGCCGTTCAGCCAGTTGTCGTCGCTTGGGCCGTCTTCGGATTGGACGTAATCGTTCCAAGCCACCGGTTGCGGGCGGGCCAAGCCAGACCCGCACATCTGCCAAGTCCAGATGCTGTTCACCCGCGAACGGTCGCCGGAGTAGAAGTCCCCGGTGATGCTTTGCAAGCCCACCAGCAACCCTAGCACACCATCCTTTGATTTCAGTTTTGCTTCGTTAATGCCGTTGGGATCCTCGTTGATGGCTTCATCAATGGTGCAACCACCAATCCCGGCCACCATCGCCAGCAGAAAGGCTCCGCCGATGATGCCTGCTATCCTCTGTTTTATCTGTGTGTGTTTCATGGTTGCCTCAATGGGTTAGTAAGTAAGCGACAGGTTGAACCGGAGCGAGCGCGTTTGCGGCAGCGTGAAGTAATCGAACCCACGCCCTTCGGCTTGCTGGAAGTTGTTGACTTCGGGATCGTAGCCGCTGTAGTCGCTGATGGTCAGCAGGTTGCGGATTGCCACGCCGATGGTTGCTTGGCTGATTGGAATGCCCCAATCGGGCAGCCCATCGAACGTGTACTCGGCATGGACTTCGCGCAGCTTGATGTACGACCCGTCTTCCATGTGCGCTTCGTCGGCACCTTCCAGGAAGCTGTTGGCATACTGGCGGTAGTAGGCTTTGCGTGTGATCTGGAAGGTGGAGTCGGACCTGGTGATATCCATCACTTTGTCGCCACGGTCGTTCACCCACAGCTCATCGCGGTCTTTGGTGTCGCCATGCGTGCCGAAGTTGTAGAGCGCGCCGCGTGTTCCGTTCCACACATCTTGCCCGAATGAGGCATCGAACAAGAACCCGAAACTGAGGTTTTTGAACAAGGTGAAATCACTGCTCCAAGAAACCTGGAAATCAGGGTCGGTGTAGCCAACAATCTGAAGCTCGGGGTCAATCAACGGCGCGCCCTTGTACGGGTTCCCGAAGAAGTCCTCGGCGGTGTCAAGATTGCCGTTTTTGTCGGTGTAGATGTCGCCGGAATAGACGCGGTTTCCGTTGATGTCGCGCAGCCATGCGGTGGCACGCATTGCCCCCAGCGGCTTCCCTTCTACCCCGATATTGACTGCCCCAGTGAACCCACCTTCCAACTGCACAAATTCAGCCCCCGTAAGTTTGGTTACTTGGTTCCGATTGCGGGAATAGTTGATGTTAGTAGTCCACGTGAAATCCTCCGTCCGGACTGGGACCGCGCTCAGGCCAATCTCAATCCCTTCGTTCCACATCTCGGCACTGTTCCGCAGCTGTTGGTCAAATCCGGAGGAACCGGGAACCGGCGTGTACAGGATCATGTTGGTGATGTCGCTGTGATAGAAAGTGGCTTCCAGGCCGATCATGTCGTTCAAGAAACCAAGATCAATGCCGAATTCATATTCCGTGTTCCGTTCCGGCTCGATGTTAGTGTTGCCGGTGGTGACAAACGCTGTGTAATCGCCGGGGCCTTGTTTGATACCGATCTGCCCGTCGCGTCCGGCCGATGTTTGGCGGCTCCACGGCTCGGGAAATCCTTGCGTGTTGTACAGCACGTTGGTGGCATATGCCCCCGGAAGCGATGGCGATCCGGCTGCGCCATAGGATCCACGCAGCCGCAGGTTGCTGATAATGTCCTTTGTCCCTTCCATAAAGGACTCATCCGAAAGCGTGTAAGCAAGGCTGGCTTTGGGATAGGTATGGAATTGCTTGGAGGTTCCGAACGTCGAGCTTCCGTCGCGGCGGATTGCCAGCGTCAGGCTAAGGCGATCCATCAAGGTTGCCGTTGCTTGCGCGAACAATCCAACCGTTTTCGACTCGGCTGTTGACGATTCGGCATCAATGCTGGCACCGGCTTTCACTTCATCAAAGAAGGAGAGCGTTTGGATGGATTTGCTTACATCGCTGGTCCCTTTTCCCCACAGTATCTGGCTTCCCAGGGTCAGTTCCACCAACAGATCATCGGTGAACTTGTAGTCCAAGTTCGCGGTCATGTCAAGGTTGATGTTGCTGGTGGAGAAATTGAAATGCCGGATTTGCCCCAGCCGCCCATCGCTTGCCGCGCTTCCCACAGCAAGACGTTCAAGGTTACGGTGATCGTAGCGGTCAACCCCCAACACACCACCCAAGTTCAGCCAATCGAACATGTCAATGGAGACCTTGGAGCTGTGGATAAACCGGTTGATGTTGGTGTTGAACTTGTTGTTGTATTGGGTCCAGATTGGGTTGTCGTACGCCGCATAACGGCGTTGCGTGCCATCTGGCTCCAAGTAGTCTAGGTTGTTGAATGCTGGCGTAGTACGCAGCCCACCCAACAGAATACCGGCGGTGTTGCTTCCGTTTTGCGGAAGGTCGTTATCAATCTGGATGTAGTTCGTGTTGGATTGCAGCGTGACGTTCGGCAGAATTTCCGTGCCGATATTCATCCGCACGCTTTTGCGGTCAAGTTCGGAGCCAACCACAAAGCCTTCTTGATCGAGCCAGGTGCCGGAGATCAAGTAGTTGGTTAGCCCCGCCCCGCCCGACACCGAAAGGGAGGATTCCCACGATTCGCCAGTGCGGAAGACATCGCTGCTGTGGTCGAACGTTGGTGTGCCATCGGCCAGTTTCGCGCCGTAGGATTGCGAGCTTCCTGGGGTTCCTGGTTCACCATTTGCCCCCGGCTTGTAGGGGGTTGTTTGGCCGTAGATACGTTGCAGCGGAACCTCTCCAACTTTGTTGTCGGATTGATAGGATGTGGAAAGCGTCACCTTCGGTTTGTCGCCGATTGCTTTCCCTTTTTTTGTGGTGATAACTACCACGCCGTTGGCCGCCAACGACCCGTAAATGGCCGCTGCCGATGCCCCTTTCAGAATCTCCATGGACTCAATGTCGCTGGGGTTGATGTCCACCGCACGGTTGCTAAGTTGGACGTTCCCACCTTGGAACAGATCGCCTTGTTGGGAGCTGTTATCAATCACCACTCCATCCACCACATACAGCGGTTCGGAGCTGCCGGAGATTGTTTTGCGGCCACGAATGGTGACGTAGGTTCCCGCGCCCGGAACGCCGTTGGTGCGGGTGACGGTAACGCCACTAACCCGCCCGGAAATTGCGTCAATCGCGCTGGGTGTCACCGCACGCGCCACTTGCTCACCTTCCACCGAACCGATTGCGTTCCCCAATTTTTTCCGTTCGGTTGCGCCGCTTAGGCCAACCACCACAATCTCATTTTGCTGCAACGCAACGCCACGCAAACTGAAACTGAGGTCGGCGGTTTCCCCCGACTTCACCTCGGCTGCTTTGGCCATTTTGGTGTAGCCGATTGCGCGTGCTTCCACGCTGACTTTCCCGGATGGGACGTTGCGGATGGTGAATTTTCCGTTGCGGTCGGTGATGGCACCGATCTTCTGGCCAACCACCTGGACGGTTGCGCCGGTTACCGGACTTTTGGTATCGGCATCGCTAACCGTACCCTGGATTGTTCCGGTGTTTTGGGCCTGAAGCCCAGTTGCTGCAAGGAACAGCAGCGCGGCAACGCCTACTGCGCGCCGGACGCTTGTTGTCCTATGAACGTTAGTGGCCACCGTGGTCACCTTCGTCGAACTGCACAATGTTCGCCGATAGCTCATGAGGTACTCCTCTGTTAAGTTTTTGGAAAACGGGATTGATGTATATCTGTTGAGACCAGCATTCGTCATGCAAAAAGCATTCACCCCGCCACGGCAGGCAACGCCGTGTGCGTGTGGTGCAAAAGGTCTCGCGGTTGGGAACTACAGGATTAGCCGATTACCCTCCTTTGGTCAACGTGGTTGATAGCTGCCCAAACGGGCAACAGGAAGCGCGACAGATGCAGACAATGGAAGAGAACGAAGCAGAGAGAGAGAGAAGGCAAGTACCAGCAAAACAGTTGATGTGGGCTGTGTTGCAAGAATGCCAAGACGTTGCGGCCGGGTGCGGCCATAACGTGGAAGAAATGCAAGGTGAAAAAAAGAAGGCACTGAAGTTCAGATCACTCCTCCCTTTTTTCAGTATCGGCAGAATGGCAGATACCATCTGAGTTGGCTTGCCATCTGCTGCTGCGAAAGTAATACCATGCCCCCGCAAAACCAAGAGGGAAAAACAAAGGATATGGCAGAAATGAAAAAGAAATCGCGGTTGCGCTGTTCAGATTGTGCGCGGTTCACCCAAGCTCAAGCTGGCTGCGAAGCCGTATCCGTTCGGCCTCGGCGCGGCGGCCGGATTGGATTAGGGATTGGCACAGCAACTCCCCAAGCTCCTCATCGTCCGGCAACCAATCGAACCCAATAGCCAGCACCTGCTCGGACCCGACAGGATCCCCTTCGCGTAGTAACGTCTTTCCGACTTCCACAATCAAGGCTCGCATCCGTGTCTCCAAATCTTCCCGCAGGGCCTCAAAGTATTCCTCGTACAATCCGGGGAACGGAACTTCCCCAGCAAACATTGCAGCAGCGATTATCACCTGCTCGCGGGCGTGTCCGTAGGCCCGTTCACGAAGCAGTGACTCCACCAATTTCATCACTTCGTGAACCCGCACTACGTCCACTTGCACCCGCTGGAAATTCAGTCTGATCGTCTCGTCGTCCCGCAGGAAGGCATCGTCGCCAATCATTTTCCGCAAGCTGGCAATGGCCATGTTGACGGTTTTGCGGGCAAGCTCAAAATCTTTCCCTTCCTCGGCTGCGGCCATGCGGTAAAATTCTTGCTTTGTTAGCGGGCGGCGGGCGATGCGGTCGGCGGCAAGCAGCCCCAAGATTGTTTTCATCCGTCCGCCACGCACTGGTTGCCGTGGCTGGCCGGGGTGGGTGTACTCCACCCGTCCAATCAGGGTTATCGCAATTTTTTCTTTGACAGTTGGCCCGGTCTGCTCTGCGGGGTGTTGGTTGCGGTGTTCGGCGGCCATTCCGTGGGCATCCTTCTGCCAGGTGGCGGCGGTGCGGTGGTCTATCAGATGGCCAAAACGCTGGAGCAAATGGAGTACTGCCGGGAACATCTTCCGCTCGGCCAGCCAGCCAAACGCTGCCAACAGTGCCAGTTCGGCACTCCCCTCCAGTGGGGAATACTCTTGCCGCAGTGTGCCATCGTTGTTGGTGATAAGGGTCATCACCGCGCCAACATCCAGAATTTGCTCGATGCGAACGGGTGGCTTTGCAAGAAGGTTGTTGGCGATTGCTACGCCTGCGGCTGCATCCCCTTCGGCGCGGGCAGCAACCAGTGGGCGGATTGGCGAGTAGCGGAACCGTTCATCCTGAAGCAACTCCGCAAAACCAGTATCATGGCTTCCCACCAGCAGCATCACCGCTAATTGTGGGTAGTGATGTTGGAAGGTGAACTGCTCGGCAATCATTGCAGCAACATCCCCCGCCCCAACAAGCCATGCTACCCCGGCCGCAATGCTGTTGTTAATCAGCCGCTGCTGGGTTGCCGAAAGTTGATGGTGGAACTCGATCAGTTCCTTCACCCCAACTGCGGGGTCGCTTCCGGTAAGCCACAGCGCGCATTGGCGGATCATGGCTGATTCCCAAGCATACTCCAACACTTGTCGTTCCGTGGCGTGCCGGATAAAGTTATCGCACATCGGGATCAGCGTGCGAACCGCACCGATGGAGTAGTGAAGCCGAATCCCCATCATCGGTGTGGAAAGATTCAGCCCCGCACCAATTTCCTCCACCTGCCGCAGCATCGCGAACGCTTCTTCCAGTTCTTGGGTGGTTTCAAACATCAAAATGAACAAGGGGAGGATGTTGCGGCGCACGCCGTTGCGGTACGTGTCTGAAGTTGCCGGATTGGCCAGTGCCTGGTCAATCGTCTGCTTCAGTTGCCGCAGCCCTGCGTGGTTTCCGCTTCCCTGGCATACCATGCCTATCAAGTACGCATACCGAAGGTAGCTTTCGTGGCGTGCCAATTCTGGATGATCGCTCAGAAGACGCTCGGCTACTTCTTTGGCGATTTGTTGTTCCGGTGGATAGCCCCGGTTGTTTTCCAGTGCCAACCGGAAATTGATTGCCAACAATCGCCAATGCAGCAGTTCGGTGGCCTCCAAACTCATGGCAATCTGCCAGTATTTCAGGATATACTCCTCCCACTCTGGGGCATCGTTGTCGCGGCGGAGCGAACGGATCAGGCAGTTAAGGTAGATCAGCCAAGCTTGGGCATGGTCGGTTGGTTCCCAGCGAATCTGGCTTTGTTCTAACAATACCAGCATTGCCTTGCCAACCGCAGGCGCAAGCCGCCAATCGGAGGTGTAGTCAAGTTCTAGATAGACCCACGAGAGCGATCCATGAAATGCCTGCAATGCCAGATTGCTGCTGGACTTCACCTGATGGCTGTTGGTGGCAAGCAGCTGGAATGGCAGGATGGAGTAGAGAGGGGTGTGCTGGGAACATAGCTCCATCAACCGCTCAATCGGCATCTGGGCATTGTCGGCAAGGTGGCGATGCAGCAGGGTGTGGGTGAACGCCAGCAGTGGTTTGCGGCTGGCGTTCTGGGTAAGATGCTTGGCAATCGTGTGAGAGGTTGCCAGCACCCCCTTAAAAATTAGTTGACCAATCAGCAGATCGGCGTTCTCAATCAGCCCATGTGCGGTTTCGTGCGCGAACACTTCTCCCAGAACCGCTAACTGTTCGGCGGCGTGGCGTTCGTCGGGGCTAAGATGTGCGGTCATTCCTTCCGAGAGCAGCCTCACGTTCCGCTCCAGTGTTCCGATGAAGCCCGAACGGTCGAACTGCAACCAGACTTCCTCTCTCCCTGCTACTTGCTCCATCCGGACGGCACTGCGAAGCGCGGAACGGAGTGCCAGCGGGTTTCCCAGCGTGCGGTGGCGAAGCTGTGCGATAAGCTCTGGGTCATCGCTGCGGCTAAATAATCGTTGCCACATCTGCTCGGTTTCCTGGTGGCTTAGCCCGTGAAGCTCTAGTTCCAGGGTCAAGTATGGCTCGATAACGCCACGCACCGGAAGTTCCAGCGGGCGTGCCGACAGCAGAAGGGCAATCGGCTCATCGGCAATGGCACCGACCAACATGGCAAATTCCCGCACCGAGTCGCCGGCCAGCAGATGAACATCTTCCAGAGCCACCATCACACGGCGCAGCCGGGAAAGGCGTTGCAGCGAGGCACTAACCGATGCAGCGGATCCTTCCGGCTCCTTTTTTAGCAATGCCCGCAATTCGGGCGATAGCCAGAGCGACCGTGCAAGCAGTGGAAAAACAGAAGTTGCCCCCCCAGGATGAAATTTTGCCCGCACCACTACCCCACCACCCTCTTCGATTGCTGGCAGCAGTTCATCGAACAGTCGTGACTTCCCCACGCCTGCTTCCCCAACCACCAGCGCAGCCCGCAGCGTTTGTACATCGCTGGCTCTGTTCCAAAAAGCCATAATCTGAGCCCGTTCCTGCTTGCGCCCGGTGAACGGAAGAAGGCCGTGGTTTGCAAAATCAAGTAGTGCCTGCATCTGGGGAGTGTCGAATGTTGAATGTCGAATGGAAGGAGCGGGAGAAACTGTTGCTGGCCGATTGCCCACACGCCGCAAACTGTAATCACCCCAACCGCAAACTGTAATCACCCACCGATATCTTGAAATCAGAAGTTCAGAGCAAGGGTTTGCAAAGGGGGCAGCACTTCGATTATCGCTGCTGGCGTATAAAATTAAAGGATGCGCCACAACCAGTTCACCAACTGCTTCTTGCAAAGAAAATCTGAAGAAAAAATAGCAGAAAGGAAATCTTGGCACGATTTGTCGGAGTTCTTGGCACAGCACGGATAGATTGATCACGGGTGAAATCCGCCGCAGCGAACAACCTCTCCATGGGGGGATCAAGCAGTGGAACATCCAAATCCCGAAGCATCATTCGCGGGTTGGCGTGCAGCCAGAACGCGCAACCGGGGGAGAGCAATCCAGATGGCCAACGAATCCGATAGCGAACGCCCAATGAACCAACAATTCACCGCCGCGCGACCCGGCGAGCAGTACATCCTGACAGCACGCCGTTGCCACCAATGCGGCACGCTGGCCTTGCGGACTGAGAACTATTGCCCTTGCTGTGGCGGATCGCTACGGCCAAGCTGCCAACATTGTGGAGTGGTAATCCCCCATGCGATTGCCTTCTACTGCCCACAGTGCGGAGGCGATTTGAAGAAGCCAACGGATAGCGCGTAAATCATCCAACAACGGTTATACAGCCACAGGCAACAAGAAGACCAGGCTACAAGAACATAGAAACCTTGATCAACTAACTACCAACCACCATGAAACGTTCGCGCATTGCTTATGCCGCCACGCTTGCCGCCGCACTGTTTGCCGCACAGCAGGGGGTGGCTCAGATTCCCGGGCAGATGACCTATCAGGGGTTGCTCACCAACAGCAACGGCACCCCCTTCCCCGATGGCCCGGTGACGATGACTTTTAATATCTACGAAGGAGCAACCCCTATCTGGTCCGAAACGCAAAGCGTGCAGATCAGCAAGGGATTGTTCAACGTGACGCTGGGGCAAGGCACCTCGCTCAGCTCACTGAAATTCGATAAACCGTACCAGCTTGGCGTAACCATTGGCGGAACTGAGCTAACCCGCACGCCGCTGGTTTCGGCACCGTACGCACTAAGCGCCGCCAGCGCGCTGACCGTTCCGAACGGTGCAATCACCACCGACAAATTGGCAAACGGCGCGGTGACGCTGGATAAACTTTCGCCAACGCTGCTGCAAAGTTTGGGAAGCACTGTTATCAATCAAATCCCCGATGGCTCAATCAACCCAAGCAAGCTAAGCACCGAAGGGAGCAGCAACGGGCAGGTGTTGGTAGTCAATAATGGCACACCACAGTGGCAAACGCTGAACAGCACAGGCGGGGGTGATATCACAGGGGTGATTGCTGGCGACGGGCTTGGCGGCGGCGGAACCAACGGCGATGTGACGTTGTTCATCCGCCCGAACGGCATCCAAACGCCGATGATCCAGGCCAACGCCATCACCCCAGAAAAACTGGTGAACTCCGGCGTGCTGGCCGGAAACTACGGCGGCAACACGAAGGTGGCCAAAATTACCGTTGACGCAAAAGGACGGGTAACAAACGCCCAAGAAGTTGACATTGCCGGGGCACAACCAGCCGGCCCGGCTGGCGGCGATCTGACAGATTTCTACCCGACCCCAAAGGTAGCGGGGCTGCGGGGTGTTCCCGTTTCGGCAACTGCGCCAGCCAATGGTGAGGTGCTTCGGTACAACAGCACAACCGGACGTTGGGAGCCATCCACCGATGGCTCCAGCTTGGTGAATATCAACTCATCCAACCTTGTCGGCCCGGTCTCGCCAACCAATCTACCAAACGCTTCCGGCGATGTGACCGGCCCACTCAGCAATCTAACAACGGCACGCATCCGCGGGACAGCCGTTTCGCTAACCGCGCCAACGACCACCGGCCAGATGCTCCGCTACAACAACACGGCTGGACAGTGGGAGCCATCCACCGACGGTTCGGCCTTGACCAATCTGAATGCTGGACATCTGACAGGGAACTTGCCAGCGTTGAACGGTGCAAGCATCACCAACATCAACGCCACGAATATCACTACCGGAACCGTTCCGCCAGCCAACTTGCCGAACGCCGCTGGTGATGTGACCGGCCCGATCAGCAATTTGACAACGGCGCGGATTCGCGGAACGAACGTCTCCCCAACCGCGCCAACGACCACGGGGCAGATGCTCCGCTACAACAACACGGCTGGCCAGTGGGAACCATCCACCGACGGCTCGGCCTTGACCAATCTGAATGCTGGAAATCTGACAGGGAACTTGCCAGCAATCAACGGCGGAAACATTACGAACATCAACGCTACGAACATCACCACCGGAACCGTTCCGCCAGCCAACTTGCCGAACGCCGCTGGTGATGTGACCGGACCAATCAGCAACCTGACCACCGCACGGATTCGCGGAACGAACGTAGCAGCAACCACGCCAACCAACGGCCAAGTCCTGAAGTTCGACGGAACCAACTGGGCACCCGCTGCCGATAACGCCGGACTCGGAACCGTCACCTCCGTTGGCCTTGCGATGCCTTCGATCTTCAACGTCAGCGGCAGCCCCGTCACCACCAACGGCACACTGGCCGCAACGCTTGCCAGCCAAACACAGAACACCGTGTTTGCCGCACCAGATGGCACAAACGGAACACCAAGTTTCCGCAACCTTGCGGCTGCTGATCTTCCCGATGCCGATGGAGATGTGACCGGAAGCTACGATGATTTGGAGTTGGAAGCCACTGGCGTAACCGCCGGAACCTACGGCAGCGCAACACAGGTCCCAACGTTTACTGTGGACGGCAAAGGCCGCTTGACCGCAGCCGGCAGCGCGACCATCACGGGCGTGACACCAGGCGGCGCAGCGGGTGGCGATCTCACCGGAAACTATCCAAGCCCGGCAGTTGCCCCGAACGCTATCACCAGCGCAAAAATTTTGGATGGAGCCGTGGGCAATGGCGACATCGCCGACGATGCCGTTACTGCCAGCAAAATTGCCGCAAACGCAGTGAGCTCTAGCGAGATTGCTACCGATGCTGTTGGAGCGAGCGAGATTGCAACAGGCGCAGTCACTACCACCGAGATTCTGGATGGTACAATTTTGGCGATTGATATGGCCCCAGGGGTAATCCCAACAACGCTTCCGCCAAGCGGTGCAGCGGGTGGCGATCTCACCGGAAGCTACCCGAACCCAACCGTGGCCAAACTTCGCGGAACCAACGTCTCCACAACCGCGCCAACCGCTACTGGGCAGATCCTTCGATACAACAACACGCTGACCCAATGGGAGCCCTCCACCGATGGCTCATCGCTGACCAATCTGAACGCAGCGAACATCAGCGGAACCATTAATGCTGCCAATCTGCCGAACGCCGCTGGCGATGTCACCGGACCAATCAGCAACCTGACCACCGCGCGGATTCGCGGGACAAACGTAGCAGCAACCACGCCAGCCAACGGCCAAGTGCTGAAGTTCGACGGAACCAATTGGGCACCCGCTGCCGATAACGCCGGACTCGGAACCGTCACCTCCGTTGGTCTTGCGATGCCTTCGATCTTCAACGTCAGCGGCAGCCCTGTTACCACCAACGGCACACTGACCGCAGGGCTTGCCAGCCAGACGCAGAACACCGTGTTTGCCGCACCAAACGGCGCAAACGGAACACCAAGTTTCCGAAGCCTTGTTGCTGGCGATCTTCCCGATGCCGATGGAGATGTGACCGGAGCCTACGATGATTTGGAGTTGGAAGCCACTGGCGTAACCCCCGGAACCTACGGCACAGCAACGCAAGTCCCAACGTTCACCGTGGACAGCAAAGGCCGCTTGACCGCAGCCGGAAGCGCGACCATCACGGGCGTGACACCAGGCGGCGCAGCTGGCGGAGATTTGGGTGGGACCTACCCGAACCCATCGGTGACGAAGCTGCGCGGAACGAACGTGGCCGCAACCGCACCAGCCAACGGGCAAGTCCTGAAGTTCGACGGAACCAACTGGGCACCCGCTGCCGATAATGCTGGAACCGGAACCGTGACCTCGGTTGGACTTGCGATGCCTTCGATCTTCAACGTCAGCGGCAGCCCTGTTACCACCAACGGAACACTTTCTACAACACTTGCCAGCCAAGCAGCGAACCTCTTCTTTGCATCGCCAAACGGCGCAACCGGCACACCAACCTTCCGTGGCATAATGGCCGATGACCTTCCCGATGCCGATGGAGATGTGACCGGAGCCTACGATGATTTGGAGTTGGAAGCCACTGGCGTAACCGCCGGAACCTACGGCAGCGCAACGCAAGTCCCAACGTTCACCGTGGACGGCAAAGGCCGCTTGACCGCAGCCGGCAGCGCGACCATCACCGGCGTGACACCAGGCGGCGCGGCGGGTGGCGATTTGGGTGGAACCTACCCGAACCCATCGGTGACGAAATTGCAAGGGACAGGCGTAGCAGCAACCACACCAGCCAACGGGCAAGTGCTGAAATTTGACGGAACCAATTGGGCACCAGCAACCGACAACGCCGGAGCTGGGACGGTGACCTCGGTTGGTCTATCAATGCCTTCGATATTCACGGTAAGCGGAAGCCCAGTCACCAGCAGTGGGACACTTTCAACAACGCTTGCCAGCCAAGGGGCGAACCTGTTTTTAGCATCACCGGATGGATCAACAGGCACACCAAGTTTCCGTGGGATCAGTTCGAATGATCTTCCCGATGCTGATGGTGATGTCAGCGGACCATATGATGATTTGGAGTTGGCGGCGACGGGAGTGAGCGCAGGTAGCTACGGGAGCGCGACGCAAGTGGCAACGTTCACCGTGGACGACAAAGGGCGGTTGACAGCGGCGGGGAACGTGGCGATCAGCGGAGTTGCGCCGGGCGGCGCAGCGGGCGGGGATTTGGAGGGGACATACCCGGATCCCACCGTGAAAGCCAACGCGATCACCAGCGGAAAAATTGCCGATGGAGCGGTGGGCAATGGCGACTTGGCCGACGATGCCGTCACTGCCAGCAAGATTGCGGCAAACGCGGTGAACTCTAGCGAGATAGCCAGCGATGCGGTAGGGGCAAGTGAGATCGCAACAGGTGGAGTGACCACCACCGAGATTTTGGACGGGACAATTTTGGCCATTGACATGGCAGCGGGGGTGATCCCCACAACACTACCACCAAGCGGGGCAGCGGGTGGCGATTTGGGTGGAACATACCCGAACCCATCGGTGATGAAAATCCGTGGGACAAGCGTTTCCAACGCCACGCCAAGCACCGGCCAAGCATTGGTGTTCGACGGAACCAACTGGACACCCAGTAGTTCGGTTAGCCCGGGCGGCACAGCAGGCGGCGATTTGGGTGGAACATACCCGAACCCATCGGTGATGAAAATCCGTGGGACGAGCGTTTCCAACGCACTCCCAAGCACCGGCCAAGTGTTGAGGTTCGATGGCGCCAACTGGGCACCAAGCAGTTCAATTACCCCAGGCGGCGCAGCGGGTGGCGATTTGAGTGGGACGTATCCAAACCCAACCGTTGACAAGCTACAAGGGGTGAACGTTTCCAACGCTGGGCCAAGCACTGGTCAAGTGTTGAGATTCGACGGCGCCAGCTGGGCACCAAGCAGTTCAATTACCCCGGGCGGCGCAGCGGGTGGCGATTTAGGTGGGACATATCCGAACCCATCGGTGACGAAGATTCGTGGGGTGAACGTGGCCAACGTTGGACCCAGCACTGGCCAAGCATTGGTGTTTGACGGAGCCAATTGGACACCAAGCAATGCTGTTCCGGGCGGCACAGCAGGTGGAGATTTAGGTGGGACATATCCGAACCCGTCGGTGACGAAACTTCGTGGGGTGAACGTTGCCAACGTTGGACCCAGCACTGGTCAAGTGCTGAAATTTGACGGAGCCAACTGGACACCGAGCGCCGATAACGGCCTCATCCTTCCGTTCAGCGGATCGGCAAGTTCGTCGCCAGCGGCGGTGTTCGATGTGACCAACAGCAATGGCAGTGGCCCCGGCATTCGTGTCCGCTCGCAGAACACTTCATCAAGCGTGACCAGCGGCGTTGCATTGGATGCCGAAAGCGGAACAGCCAGCACACTGCGCGCACGCAACAACGGCAGCGGAGCAACCATTGATGCCAGCAACAGCGGAACCGGGAACGTGATTCTTGCAGCCGCCAGCGCCAATGCTGCAACCGGGAACGTGGTGCAGATTGACAAATCGGGAACCTCCGCATCCACCGCTGGCGTTGGATTGCAGGTGAACATGAACGGCCGCGCCACCGGAACCGGTATTGATGTCAGCATACCGAACGACCTGAACGTGACGAACAAAGGAATTGGGGTGAACGTCAACACGGCCGACGTTACCACCACCAACGAAACCATGAAGCTGAACCACGATGGAACCGGAACCACAGCACCGGCATTGACCATCACCCGTGGCACAGCAGCATATTCGCTGAAGACCTACAGCTCAAGCACAGCAATCACGCTTGATCCAGCGTACACCGTGCATGAGATCACGCCGCTCGACACACTATCGGTGACGCTGCCAACACCAGCCGATCTGGCAGTGGGAAGCCTGTTGATTGTGGTGAATGCCTACAACGACACAGCGTTCCGCACCATCACCATCAGCGGCACAAGCGTGAACAAGACCGTCAGCATTGCCAAGAACCAGACAGCAATGTTTGTGCGTGGCAACAGCGGCAAGTGGCACGTGATGAGCTTGGAGTAACAGGGGCATTCGGCAGCAAATCGCACCGATCACACAACAGCAAACGCGGGATGCAGCAATGCACTCCCGCGTTTGTATTTTGGCGAAGTATCTGCGTCCGCTCACAATCAACACGCAACAGCCATGACAACATCCATGACGGCAGCGGAAGTCCTTCAGCAATTGGAATCGTTCGGCACCGAACAGAACCGGAATATCTACCGGAAGCATGGTGTTGGGGGAACCATGTACGGGGTCAGCTACGGCAATCTTCGGGCATTGCAAAAGAAATTGAAAACCAACCACCCGTTGGCGTTGGAGCTATGGAGCAGTGGCAACCACGATGCCCGAATCCTTGCCACCATGATTGCCGACCCAGCCCAGCTTGACAGCAAAACCCTTGATGCCTGGGCAACGGATTTGGATAACTATCCACTGGCCGATGCCTTCGCGAGCATTGCAGTAGGGACTTCACAGGGAGCAAAAAAATCGGAGAAGTGGAGGAAGTCAGGCAAGGAATGGGTAAGCCGTGCTGGCTGGTTGATAGCCGCACAACAAGCCGGAAACTCTGCCGTGGCCGACGACTACTGCGCAGCATTCCTTCCCATTATTGAAGCCACCATCCACACAGCAAAAAACCGAACGCGTGATGCCATGAACATGGCGTTGATCTCCATTGGCCTGCGCCCCGGTTTGCGCCAGCAGGCCATCGCCATCGCGCGGGCAATCGGCAAGGTGGAGGTTGACCACGGCCAAACCAGCTGCACAACACCCGACGCTGAAGCGTACATCCTGAAGACGTTGGACTATCGGGAGAAGAAGGGGAAGGGGTAGCCTCGGAAGCCCTGCATTGGCCTACCGGCATAAGCATTATTTCCGCCATTGCTGAAGCAGCGCATGTATCCTTGTGGGGTCGTAGCTTTGGCCAATCTGCATCGCGGAAACTTCACTGGCATGGCGTGGTGTTCCGTTGGAATCCACCACCATCAGCACCGGCAATCCCAACTGCCACGGGTCGCCAAGTTGTTGGTTCAATTCTTGGTAATCGGGGCCGCTTAGGTTCACTGGCACCAGGTGGAAATCTTGTTCCAGTATCTGTGCGATGGTGGAATCATTCATCATCAGATCATACAGGCTATCGCAACGGGTACACCATGCCGCACCCAACAGCAACAGAGGGCGTTTGCCACTTTTGGCCGCGCTATCTATCCCCCGCCGCAACTGTTCGTGGCCGTTGGCTTTGTTATCAATAATGGGCGGTCGGCCGGGCTCCTCGGGCGATCGTACTCCAATCCACACAAACTCCGATTGGCGTGGCAACGGATTGGGATACCTGATGGTTGTTGAAAGCAGAGTTGGATTGCTGAATGTGATGCTGATGTTGATGGTATCGGTAGGCCATTGTAGTCGCGCAAAGGTGGTATCAATATCGGCTCCACTACTCTTCAGGCCGTAGCGGTCAGAGAGGAGTGTGAGCAATGCTTGGAACTGCGAAGCATGAACAAATTCCACAGTTGCCGAGTCGGGTCGAAGCCCTTCGGTTGTTTGCTCCAGCAACCCTGGCCCTGTTTTCCAAATGAACGCCACCAACCGCTCCAACGAATCGAACTGAAACTCCGCTTGGCCTGTTCGCTCCAGCAGTGCGTAGGGGCTGCATTGCACAGCATCCAACAATCCATCCAGTGTGTCCTGCGCCTCTCCCTCGCCAACAAATCGCTGAAGATGTGCCGAGTCACGGTATCGCCCTGATAGCAGCGTCATTGTGCTATCGCGTGTGATAAGGAGGGGGAGGAATTGGCTGTGGAGCGGTACCATCGCTCCGCTCCACAGCAGCATCATTACCACAAAGCCGTTTCGGCGCATAGCTTGGGATTATTTCGGTGTTCGGTACTTCTTCATCCAACTGGTGAAGGTTCTACACTTGCAAGAATTGAGATTGCGAAATCATAGTCAGGTAAATGTGCTGCCAACTTATCTCACCCAAGTATAACGTCAACAAAGTCAGTTAAATCTTACATCTGAGCAAGGGGCTGCTTGGGAAGATTGTTGCATCAGTGATGCGCAATCGCGTAGCTTGCCCCCATGATGCGAAGCTCACAACGATTCCGAAGCTGGAAGAGCGTAGCCCCGGCAGTGGGGATGATGTTGTTGCTATCCCACGGCCTGTGGGCGCAAGTGAACGCTGAATCTATGCGGCGGGAATGGGGGGGCGAAGGAGTGCATGGGCAAGCAGGGGTGAATCTTGCGTTGCAGCAGGGGAACTCACCCTACCTCCGCTTAGGTTTGGGGGCGCGGATTGATTATCTGGCCAACCCCTTCTACACCTTTCTTGTGGCCAACTGGCAGCGACGCACCGATGCCGGAGCGTTGAAGCAGCATGATGGTTTCCTGCATGGCCGTGTTGTTTATACAGCGACCCCAACCGTGAAGGCCGAAGGGTTCGCGCAGAAAGAGTTCAATGACTTCATCAAGCTGAAGGATCGGAATTTGCTTGGGGCTGGGGTGCGGCTTACCCTTGCCGAAACCAACACTGACAGCTTCCTGTTGACGGTGCATTGTGGAATCGGGGCCATGTACGAACGTGAGTTGCTGGACCTTCAGCCAACCGACGAACGGCAACGCCTGATCCGTTCCACCAACTACCTCACGGTTGCGTGGCGGGTTCGGAAAACGTTCTCGGTGACAACCACCACCTACTACCAGCCAGCGTTCAGCTCTCCTCGCGATTTCCGCGTGCTAAGCAACCTAACCGGAACCTTCTCCATTAGTGATCTTCTCAATTTCAACGTAGCGTTGAACTACCGCTACGACCATCAACCTCCCCCAACTGTAAAGCCGTACGACCTCACCATCAGCAATGGGGTGACGGTTGGGTTTTAGCGCAGTGGATGGGGCCGTACAACGCAGCAATCCTAACCGTGCAATCAAGTATGAACTCACCGTCGAACAACTCCAACTCCCCGTGGCGGCTTATCCTGTGGGGCCTTCTCTTCTTTGTTGTCACCATTGGTGGCGCGTTGCTTCTGTTCCGCAGCTTTTTTGGCCGTTAGCCAAGGGGGCTGGCAGTGTGGGAGCAAGAGACCGCAAATCTTTCAGCGCAGCATATCCGTTGCATTCCCTCTCTCCCCCCCCCCCTTGTTTCTGGTCAGCAAGCACTACTTATAGGGCGTTGATAGGAACCCTTTGGCTTTGGCGTGCGAGCCGCTGTACTCCTCCATATCCAACACATCTTCATACTGGGCGGTTGCTTTTTTGCGGTCGCCCAGGGCATCATAGACGTTCCCCAATTTCAACGTAGCCTGCACAATCCAACTGGTCTCATCTTCGCCGATTCGCCCGCTTTGCTTTGCGGCTTCTTCAAAGAATTTGCGAGCATCTTCCAGCTTCCCCTGGCGCAGGCGAATATCACCCAAGTAGTACAGCCCCTGGCGTGCCAGCGTGATCTCATACCCCGATGTCCGGCGTTTCACTCGACGTAGAATCTCAGTCCAAGCCGAGTCGGCGTTGGTGAAGTCGCTGGTCATGTAGTAGTTCTTGGCCAGGTATTTATGGAACACCGGATTGAACGGATACTGGGCGTACAATTCCTTTGCAACCTCTAAGCCTGCTGGGTAATCCTTCTCGAAGTTGGAGAGAATTTCCATCAGCGAGTAGCGTGCTTCCACGTTTGCGTAGGCGGCGCGTTTGCCGGAGATACGGAGCATCTGGATGCCAAGCTGACGGTCGCCAGGACCCAAAAAACTGACAAAGCTTTTTGCCCAGGGATATTGTTCCGGGATGTAGGCTGCCATGTAGTTGTACAGGCCGGAACCGAGCAGAACATCGCTGTTGCTGGGGGCCATCCGCTGGCATTGCAGGATGATGTCGTATGCCTCCTTCCCGTCGGTGATTGCCGCGATGGTTGTTGGGCTGAAGCTTTTGCTGACGTTCAGCCGTGCACGGTATCCCAGCGCGCTTCCTTTGAAGAACAGCCCCACAATGTCAATCGGATTTTTGTCTAATCGCTTCTCGCAGATTTCTAGCGTCCGGTCAATCCGTTTGTTAAAGGATTCGGAGTAGCGCTCCACCTTGGAGTCAACGTCAATATTCGGGACAATCCGCCACCAATCCACCAACGCTAGCAGGAAGTAGCCGGCGGGGTGTTCGGGGTAGAGTTTTATCATGGAGTTGAAGATGCTATCGGCCTGCTGGTAGCGAAGGTTGTAGGTGGCATCAAGGCCATGCCGAACGATTGTGTCGGCGCGGGCATCCAGTAGCGCCCACTGGGACTCCGCACGGTTGGGAAACAGCAGCAGTGCAGCCACGGCAGCGGTGAGAAGAGTGATACGAGCTATCTGGTTCATCGTCAGGTTCTCCGAAAAATTAGTTGATCGTTTCCGCACGCACCATGCTGCGATTTCCGGAAACGGAACGGCGGCTGTGACCAATTCATGAACGCGAAGGTTGCACCCCGCCTCTGTATCACGTTGGCGATTGCTTCACCCCTGAGCCTTCCCAAAAACGGGCGGCATAGATGTACGGTGAACGTTTCACCAGCGGCGAAAACAGCACCACCCCGCCAGCCACCAACGCGATTGTTGCAACAAGCCCTCCTTCTGGACCAAACGCCCCACCTGTAAAAACTGAGGCTACGTTGTTGCTGGTGTGCAACAGTGATTCCCCGAAGTCTATCCCGCTTACTGGCATTCCAACGCCCCGCGCCACCGTTACGTTCCATGCCGCATGGGCCGCCATCGGAAGCCAAAGCGAGCCAGTGCGAAGATAGCAGAGCGAGAAGAAGATGCTGGCCAGCGATACATTCACCAACCCCATTGCCGTTACCTCCGGGTTCTGCAGATGCGCCAGCGCAAACAGCAGGGCCATCAGCAGTGTGGAAATGGTGATGCCCAACAACTCGTTCAGCCGCTGGTAGAAGTAGCCACGGAACAGCAGCTCCTCCCCCGCTGCCGACAGCACCATGTAGCCGGCCCCAACCGCCAGTTGATCCCAAGCCACCGCATGGTTGATAGAAACCGCACCCAACAGCGCGCACGGTATCCATGCAAGCAACGCCATCCCGGCCCCAAGCAACGCGCCGGTTGCAAGCTCGCGCAGTAGCCAGCGGTGGCGGCCCAATCCCACCCACATGGCGTTGCGGTGGTCGTGGTAGCGGGCGGTGAGAAGTGTAGTGGCGCACAGCAATGCGTACCAGATCAGCCGCGAGGTTCCGGCAAAGGAATCATCTATCACACCGATTGCTGCGGCAACCCAGGTTGCGGCAATCGTGGCGGCGGCAAACAGGCCAATGCCAAGAACGTTGACTACCGCCGTGCGGCGTTCCCAATACTCCATGCCGCAAAGGTAGGAAATGAATCGAACGAAATGAACCGCAGCCGGGCCGCAACTCCATCACAAAAAAAACTACTCTCCACCATTTCTTCCCTCGCATAATTTGCTGCGGGTGAGTAGGTTCGCCGCTGTGAACACTATCTTTGCAAGCCTTCTTCTTCCCACAATTCTCTCCATTCTGGTTCTGCTTCCCTTACCACTGCTGGGGCGTGGTGCTTGGAACCGGAAGCCTGATGGATACTACATCAAACTTGGCCCCACGTTTCTGACGGCATACCAAGAGCATGATCTGCAGGGGGAGCTGCGCGACATTTTCAACGACCCCATCAACTTCCGTAACCCGTCGTTCGGGATCACCAATATCGGTTTCTATGCCGAGCTTGGCCTTACCGATTGGCTGACCGGAACCCTTTCCACTCAATACTCCGTTGCCGTCCGCCAGGCAACGTTGCCGAACGGTGTGGACACTTCGCAATCGGCAAGCGGGTTGGGGGATATTTGGCTTGGCGGACGGATGCGGCTGCTGCCGGATGGCGGGGCCATTGTTGGAGCCATCACGCTGGGGGTGAAGCTGCCGACCGGAAGCCCAAACCAAGAAATCCCGCTGGGAACGGGGGTGGTTGATTACGAAGGAGCAGTGGCGTTTGGCGGCCCCCTTGCGCTGGCGGGGATGCAAGGATATTGGCAATCAAGCGGTGGCTATCGTTTTCGGAGTCGTGGTGCGGACGAGTTAACCTACCAAGCTGAAGTTGGAGTAAGCATTGCCGAAACGCTGACGCTGCAAGGGGTGGTTGATGGTGTCCGTTCCTTTGCCGATTTTGACGGCGCAAGCGGCGTTGGTGGCGCGATGGTCAGCACCGTCAGCAGCGACCAATCGTTTGCGCGCTGGAACGCCAGCTTCATCTACGCACTGGCTCCCGACACCGACTTGAACGTGGGCTACGGCCACACGTTTGCTGGGCGTAACGCCTTATCGGCAGGGGCGTTTGGCGTGGGGGTGGCGTGGAAGCAGTAGCCGACAGAATCGTTCAACTGTTCACGGAATAACTCAACTGGGAGAGATCAACCATGCCAAAACCAATTCGCATTATCCTGTTCATCGTGCTTGGCCTTGTGGTGTTCATCGGGGGTATTTTTGGCATTGTGATGTTTGCTACTTCCGGCGTGACCGATGCTGGCGACAAATTCCTGAACGCACTGAAAGCGCGTGACTACACCACTGCCTGGAATCTTTGCACCCAGGAAGTTCATGCCGATATTCCCACCGCCAAAGGCTTGGAGGAGTTAATCACCGGGCAGCAAGTGGAGCCGGTTGAATGGTCCTACAGTTCGCGCAGCATAGAGAACAGCGAAGGTGAACTTGCCGGAACCGTCACCTTTGCGAACAAGAAAACAGGGACGCTAAGCCTTGTGCTACGGAAGGTGGAAGGGGAGTGGATGATCCGTGGATTCCACCTGAAGGAAGGGGATTAGGCCAACAAGGTCTGCGTTGCAATGCTGAAGCAAGGTGATGCTTCGGCGGCATTGCATATGCGTTCTCTGGTTTTTCCGCCCTCCAAAAAAAATCGTTGTTTCCGATTGTGTGGCGCAGCATTTTTGCGCCGCACACCGCTTGATGCTTCTGGTATCAAGCATCCCTTCCACCATCATCATCTGTTCTGTTATGCTACCCTTGCGATTCTTCTACTGCTTGTTGCTGGTCTGCTTGGCAGCAACTTCCCCTCTACTTCTGGCACAGCCCAGCGGCAGCGCAAAACCAAACGAAGTCCACACCCTTCGCACCCTTGTTGACAGCTTCCGCATGGACCCAACCCGCATTGCCGATGTCTCCGGAATGATCCTGCAACGTGAGGTCGGTTCCTTCTCGTTCGAGCAAGGGACACTCTATTTCTGCACCTCGCTGAAAGGGACTATCGGTGCGGCACTGTTTGTGGGGCAGGGTGAGTTCATCTTTGCGCCACCCACCACAGTGGAGAAAGGGCAGTTGAAACGATTTTTTGGCCAGGAGATGATGCAGCAACCGTTCACTTCGGTGCTGATGGTGTTCAGCGATTCCACCATGCAGGAGATCAGCCCTGGGCTGACGTTCCGGCAGGGGACTATCCCCGACGATGTTGCCAAAACATTCCAAGCATCGCACCGGTGGTTGTTTGCCAGCGCAGGCTACACCTTCAACTACGAGTGCTTGAAGCTGCTGACCGCCAGCAAACCGAAGGAGATGTTTGTTGCCTGCGTCAACCCGCCAAAGCAACGCCCGGTGGTTTTTGCGGTAAACCCGTTCGAGGATGAGGAGGTGATGCTGTTCCGAAGCGATGACAACCCAAGTTTGGGTGGAAAATTTTTAGAAGTGGTCAACCAATTCCACACTCTGCGCGAGTACGAGGAAGGGGTTCGGCTACTTTCCGAGCATGATGAGTTAGCCGTTGACTCCTGCGTGGTTGATTGCCGTTTCCAGGATGACCTTGCCGTGCAGGTGGCTTCCAAGCTCAGTTTCCGCGTGCTGCATCCCAACCAGAAGTGGCTGACGTTCGAACTGTTCCCGGGCCTAAGTGTGGACTCGGTGCTGTGGGGCGATGGCAGCCCTGCCGATTTTTACTGGAACAATGAAGGAAATCTGTGGGTGCGGAACACACCAAACCCTGCGGTTGGCGCGGCGATTCCCGTCCGTATCCACTACCACGGCAAATTGATTGCTCGCCAGCAGGATTGGTTCATCCCCCTCTCCTCCATTGGTTGGTATCCGCAGCATGGCTACAAGCAGAAATCCTACTTCGATCTCACGTTCCACTATCCATCCAACTATCTTCTTGCAAGCGTTGGGGAGCGGGTGATGAATCAGGAGAGCAATGATATCACCACCACCCGTTGGATTCCAGGCGGCCCGATACGGAATGCCTCGTTCAATATTGGGTTGTTCAAGGAGTACGACATCAAGATGGACAACCTGCCACCGATTACCATTCTGATGTCTAGATCGGGACACAAGGATGCCGCAGCGCAGTTGATCCAGCAAGGCTACACGCTGGGGTCTAATATGCACGAGCAAGTGGCCGAGGATGTTGGGAATAGCTTCCTGATGTTCACGCGGGTGTTCGGCGAGCTTCCGGTGAAGCGATTCTACGCCACCGAGATCTACGATTCGCACGGGGAGGCCTTCCCCGGGATGCTGCACCTTGCTTGGACTACTTTTTTGCGGAACGAGGAGGAAGGGTTCGATCATATTTTCCGCGCCCACGAAGTTGCCCACCAGTGGTGGGGAATCGGCGTTGATTTTGCCAGCTACCACGACCAATGGTTAAGCGAAGGTTTTGCTGAATACTCTGGGCTGATCTATTTGCAAGCGGCACTAAAGGACAAGGATCTGTTCTTAAGCTGGATGAAAAAATTCCGCAAGCAACTGATGGGGAACCGGAAATCAATGTTCGGGAAGGGGACCGAAGGCGGGCCAATCTGGCTGGGGTATCGGACACAATCCAGCCTTACCGAAGGGGACTACGACCTTATTATCTACCTGAAAGGTGCGTGGATTCTGCACATGATTCGCAACCTTGTGATGGATCCGATGACCATGAAAGATGACAAGTTCATGGCCATCATTCGCGATTTCTTCCAAAGCTACGTTGGCAAAGAAGCCACCACCGAGGACTTCCAACGGGTTGTAGAAAAGCATGTTGGAGTTGACATGAATTGGTTTTTCCAGCAGTGGGTGTATGGCACCGAAATCCCCACCTATCGTTTTGCCTACACGGTTTCCGACACCGTGATCAACGAGCCGGACGCGCCCAACAAGAAGATGTACAAAATCCGCTGCCACATTCGGGCAAAGGATGTTAGCCCAACTTTCAAGATGTACGTGCCGATTCGGGTGACGTTCGATAAGGAGCGGGTGATACGAACCCGAATGGCTGTGCAAGGTGAGGTTACGGAAATCGAGCTGCCGCTGCTTCCAGAAAAACCGGAGGAGGTGATCCTGAACGATCTGGAATCGGTGCTTTGCGAAGTGGAGGCGATTGACTGGGATGAGCGGATGGAGAAGTAAGCGCACGCGGGAAACGGCCTTGTAAAATTATTTTTTACACCCCCTTGTGCTTCCACGTTGATGGGGCTATATTGCTCCCCGTAATTGTGCTGCGCCGGGGGTACTGTCAGGGAGGCTTCGGGCGCGAATCATGGTTCCCTGCAAACAAGGAGGTGATCCCATGTCTGATAGTAGTATGACGTGGGCCTCCTTCCTGAATCGCTAGCACCGTTTTCAGGAGGAAGCTGCTACGGAATTCGAAGCCCCGTTCGGCAATGCCGGGCGGGGCTTTGTGTTGTTTTGGTAGTGCAGGTTTTGCGGCGCACCTCCCTTTGCTCAATGTGCTATTTTGCCCCAAAGCATTATGGAACGGATACTCCCCAAAAAATCTCTTGGCCAACATTTTCTGACCGACCGGAACATTGCCGAAAAAATCGTGCGTGGGTTCGACCCGAAGCCAGGCGACGTTGTGGTGGAGATTGGCCCCGGCGAAGGCGCGCTGACCGGTCTGCTTTGCCAGCAAGGATGCCGCCTGATTGCGGTGGAATTAGACCCCCGCGCTGCCGCCCGAATCCGAGCAGAGTATCAGGGGAACGTGGAAGTGATTGAGCAAGATTTCCTGACGGTTGACCTTGCGCAGATTGCTTCCCGCAGTGGCGTTGAACAGCTGCGTGTGATTGGGAATATCCCCTACTACATCACCAGCCCCATCCTGTTCCACCTGATTGATGCCGGTGCCACGGTTAGCGATGCCACGTTAATGATGCAGCTTGAAGTGGCCGAGCGGCTGGTGGCGCGGCCACGCACAAAGGAGTATGGAATCCTTGCCGTGGCACTACAAACCCACGCTGAAGTGAGGAAGCTGTTCAATGTTGGCCCACGCTGTTTCCACCCGCCGCCGAACGTGAACTCGGCAGTGGTGGGATTGCAGTTTACCAAGCGGCCTGAGCTTGAAGGCATTGCAAAACAGCACCGGCAGATTGTTCGCGCAGCGTTTGGCCAGCGGCGCAAAACATTGCGCAACTCGTTAGCCCAATTGATCGGAAATCCAGAGCATCGTGAAGAGCTTCTCAGAACCGCAGGAATCGGCCCCCAACAACGGGCCGAAGAACTTAGCATCGAAGACTTCCTTCGCCTCGCCCGCGTATTCGCGCAGGCGGCGGCGGGTGGTGGCGGGAAATCGTGAGCGGGAGAATCTGTGGGGGGCGTTGCGCCACGCGCTGTGGAGCACGGAGTACATGACGTTGTTCATGCTACTGGTTTATACTGTTCTCTGCCTGATCTTTCTTTCCAGGGTTACATCTCCATTTGCAATCCTGCAGCTGAACCTTCTGGTTGCAGTGGCAACGGTTGCTATTCCACTTTGGTACGACCAGACGGGTGGGCGGCTGGCGCACATCTTCCGTTCGTTCTACGTGCTGCCAATCGGCTACATGTTTTATGCCCAAATCCACAACTACATTCCACTGGTTCACCCCGTGAACTACGATGATGTTTTGGCGGCCTGGGATCACGCCTTGTTTGGGGTGAATCCAACCGAATGGATACACCGCTTTGCCAACCCATTCCTGACAGAGTACTTGCAGGTGTGGTATAACTTCTTTCAGTTGATGTTGGTGTTCCCGGCGGTTGGTTTTTATCGCCAAAACCGGATGCGGGAGTTCCGTGTGTATTCGATGGTGCTGCTGTTCGGGTTCTTCGTAAGCTACCTGTGCTATTTCGCGATGCCAGCGATTGGACCACGGTTCCAAATCCATGATTTCTATTCTATTGACCGCGAGCTTCCGGGGATTGTGCTAACCGAGCCGTTCCGTGCTTTTATCAATGCGGGGAACAACATCACCCCCGCAATGACCGATCCCTACGCCGTTGTCAACCGCGACTGTATGCCAAGCGGCCACACGATGATGTCGGTGCTGGGGATATTAATGGCGTGGCGGCTTCGTTCGCGCTGGCGTTGGTTTGTCACCGTTGGTGGGGTTAGCGTGGTGGTCTCCACCATCTATCTTCGCTACCATTACATGGTGGATATGATGGCCGGAACCGCGCTTGCCTTCCTTGTTTTCTGGACTTATCCCTGGGTTGTGAAGTTGTGGGAGGAGCGATGGAAAGTGAGGGTGTAGCCGATTGACGCGGGCGAAATCAGCAGTAAAAACAATGCCCTTCGGATTGTTGAACATCCGAAGGGCATTCTTTATTTTTTCAGCCTGTTGTAGGCTTTATTTTTTTAGCTGTTGCTGCTCCAGTCGGCCCAACCACCTTTATAGACCATCACGTTGGTGTAGCCTTGCTCCACAGCTTTCTTGGCTGCCTTTCCTGCGGCTGGGCAGCGGACGCCGCCGCAATAGAAGACCAGTGCGGAGTTCTTATCAGCCGGAAGCTGAAGCGATGCAAAGTTTACTGCACCATCAATGTGGCCAGCGGCATAGCTGTCGGCATCGCGGGCATCCACCACTGTTGTGGCGTTGGCTTTCAGCATTGCGGTCAGATCATCCTTTGTGATCTCTTTGATCTGGCCAATGGATGGTTGCTGTTGGTTCATTTTCTTTTTTGCGCAGCAGGATCCGGCTTTTTCTGCATCGGAGCAGGATTTCTCCCCTTGCTGGGCGTGTACGCTTTGTGCGCCAACGAACATCGCTGCCGCAGTTGCCATCATTACAAGTCGTTTGAGCATCGGAGTGTTCTCCAAAGTTAGTTAAGGTTATGAATGAGTTGTTGTGTTGAACGGATAGCTGTTGGCTGTTATTGTGAGAATCGGGAAGAAATTATAACTCAACCGCAGTGTTCAGTGCGATTTCCTCCAGAACGCCGCTGGCTTTCAGGCACTCTGCCATCTCACCTTCATACACACAAGCCAATCCGCGCGTATGAACCTCGTGGGCGTATTCTTCGGCCTGGATAGATGAGCAGTGTACCGCCTTTATCAGTTGCGAAATAACTTCATCGAACGTGTGGATCTGATCGTTGTAAAGGATCACTTTGGCGGGAAGCAGGATTTCCACATCATCCATCAGGAGCGTTTCGGTATCCGGCGAACCTAACGCGGTCATGCTGAAATCCCCCCCTGCTATTCCAATCGGAGCCACAAAATTGCTTCCCATAAACGCGCGGCGCATGCTCTGGATAATGCCGCGTGATACTGTTTTCATTCTGCCAAACATTGCGCTGGTCTGTGTTGAGTATTGCCAGTTAGTTGCGGCAAAAATATGCAATTAGAGGAATCCAGTTACCAGTAGGCCACCCTCAGTTAGGAAAAAGGTGGCCACCCCTGAATCCTTTGCACGCCCTTCCATCGCCTTACTTACTGAAGGCGTAGATAACGCCGTTTACGTCGTCGGTAACGTAGAACGTATTTCCATCGTTGGAAATTGCAATGCCCACTGGGCGGGCCCAAATTGTTCCGTCGGCCTCGCGGAAGCCAGTTACTACGTCGGCTTGCACTGCTCCTGTTCCGTCGTTGTTTGCGCGCAGGCGCATCACTTTGCAGCCTTCGGTTGTGCCGGAGATTTTCCGTTCGCCGTAGCTGGTCATTAGCAAGGCGTTGCGCCAGTCGGCACCGAACGTTGTGCCAGTGTAGAAGGCCATATCGGTGATCTCAAGGTGCGCTTGCAGTTCGGCCACCGGGGTTGTTAGGCCGCTTGTGTGGGATTTATCCTCAACGCGATCTGGGTCAACAAGGTTTTGCGAATAGAGTTTTGGCCAACCGTAATGCTTGTTCGGTTTCAGGATATTCAGCTCTTCCGGCGGGTTGTCAAGCGACATGTAGTCGGTCCCGTTATCAATTCCCCACATCTCTCCGGTTTCTGGGTGAACAGCCATTGCCACCGTGTTCCGCAATCCACGAATTGCCGTGACAGGAAGGTCCCCTTTTTTGTCGTTCATCCGGAGCACAACCGCGCTGGATAGATCATCTTCCGGCGTGTTGTTTGTGGTGGAGGTGACGGAGATATAGATTTTTTTATCGGCTGGCATCCAACGGATTGTGCGGGTGTAGTGGTAGCCGCCATCGGTGATTTTATCGGTCAGCATAGTGGAGGTTCCCGTCACCGCAGTCGGCGTGGCAAAGTCAAATCGGAACACCCGATTTTCATCACAGTAGTACAGCACTCCTTGGTGAAAATCAAGGCCAAAGGGGGAGCTTAATCCGTCGGCAATCATGGTCTTTGTGCCGTCGGGTGATAGCGCCATAACCTTGCCGCCGTCCATATCACTGTAGAAGAGCGTTCCATCATCCCGCAGCACAATGTCCGCTGGGCGGCCAAGATCGTAGGCATACACCCGCGCTTTGAAGCCTGGCGGAACCATTAAGGTTCGGGGTTTATCGAACGGCGCAGTGGTTAGCCCTGACGGAACCTCTACTGGAGTCTCGCGCAACCCTATCATCTCCACCGGGGTCAGCTTCACGATGCCGTTGATGCTGTCTTGTGGGTTTTGCACTGTGGTGCGCGTGATCCCGCCAGCAACCGTGTCGCGGCGGATTGCGGGGGTGTTTCGGTTTTGGTACAAAAACTGTGCAGCACCACCGCATCCTTCCAGCAGCCCGGCGGCCAGCAGGCAGGTAAGTGTAAGGATGGGAAAGAAGAATCGTGTGTGTACGGTCATGGTCAAGCGAAAAGCGAAGTTGAACATCCAGCAGTTGCAAAATCTACCACGGGAAGGATTGCAACGCTCCGTTGGCAGAAGCAGTAGCAGTGCGGTAGAGGGGGGCAATCTAACCGATTCCGGCGGGTTGGCAAGGGGGGGGGCAGAAGGGATGAACACCTATGCCGGATGCGTCACAGTTCGCTTTCTGCTCTCACCTTCCCTTCTTTCCAGAGGAAGAATTACCCCCCCAACCCCCTTCCGTCATCGTTCCACTGGAACTCACCCAGGATTGCATCAACCCGAAGGGGGAAGTTCTTCTCCCCTTTCTTCTGCACCACTACTACATAAAATGCTTTTGTGGTGGCATGAACGCTAAGGCAGGCATACCCTTCCGTTTCCTTTCCGGCAAAAGCGTAGGTTTCGGCCCCCCAGACGCAATGGGGAAATGGTTGCGGCGGTGCCGTCACCTTGAACTTGTACTGTTCGGCTAATCCATCCGAACCAAGCAGCGCTCCGGTTAAGTCCATCAGTGTGGTCGCCTCGTTCGGAACGTAGATTTCGGCCCACGAGCCACGATTGACTTTTCCCTTTGGGGCGTTGTAAATCCGTAGCCGCGTCCCCTTGGGGCTGGCAGTGTCCCGCTCGGCAACCATGTCTTCGGGAATGTACAGGCTGTACGGAATGTCCTTGTACATCAGCGTCATGGCAACGGTGATGGAACCATTGGCTGTTGCAATCGTCCCGCTTTTGGTGTCAGGCCGTCCGGGGTGCCACTCCCCCGGTTTCCCTGTCACAGTATTGGAATTTCCTCCGTTTCCCTTGCCGGAATCGGTCTGGGTGCTGGCGGATATTTTTTGGGATGAAGGGGTGTTCTGTGGTGCGTCCTGCTTGCTGCACCCGGCAAAAAGCAGAACCATGGCCACGATTATTCTCAGGCTCATTCTGAAAGATGACATTGCTTGATTGGTTGGTTTGTTGCGCAAATTGCATATCGGCACGGTAGTAATGCAAGTGCTGGGGAGGAACGGGGTATTTTGGAAGGGGGGGATAGTTCACGCAAAGGCGCAACGTGAAGGGACGCAAAGAGCGCGAAGAAGAGGAAGAAGGAGGAGAAGCAGTTGGCAGAGGTTTTTCTACATCACAAACTACGTTGATCCAAATAGAACACTATGATTGTTGTTGAGAATCTTCATAAATCGTTTGGCCCGAAACAGGTTCTGCGGGGGGTCTCGTTCAGAATTGAGACGGGGGAAACTGTTGCCATTATTGGGCGGTCGGGAACTGGGAAAAGTGTGCTGCTGAAGCTGATTGTGGGGTTGCTGCAACCCGATCAAGGGGTTGTGACGCTGGATGGGAAACGGGTTGACCAAATGAGCGAGAAGGAGCTGTACCAGATGCGCCGAAGCATCGGCTATGTGTTCCAAGGGGCCGCACTGTTCGATTCGCTAACCGTTGCCCAGAACATTGTGCTTGGGCTGCATGAACATGGCGAGCGCGACCAACAGGTGCTGGATCAAGAAATACGCCGCAACCTGATGAACGTTGGCTTGCTCCCCGACCCCAAACAGATTCCCCCTGACCAGTTTGAGGAGGCTTACCGGATTATCACCAACAAAAAACCAGCCGAGCTTTCCGGCGGAATGCGCAAACGGGTTGGCGTTGCGCGTGCGCTTGTTGGCCAGCCGCGCTACATCTTCTACGATGAACCAACCACTGGGCTGGACCCGATCACCAGCGAGCAGATTGATAACCTTGTTCGCGACCTTGCCAGCAAGTTAGATGTCACCTCAGTTCTTATCACCCACGATCTCTTCTCGGTGTACAAGGCTGCCGACCGCGCAATTTTTTTGGAGGAAGGGCTGATACGGTTTATCGGCACGCCGCAGGAATTGCGCAACAGCGATGACCCCGTTGTTCGGGGGTTTATCGAGCGGTACAACGTGCAAGGGGCGGTGGCCTAAAGCCCGTTGGATTGCTCACAGCGTATTACCGAAATGTCATTCCGCGTGGGCTATCTGGCGGGCTGGCAGCGTGTAACTTTGGCCTGCTTGCGGGTGTAATTCTCGCGGGCGTAAGGCATACAACGCCGTTACTTCTTTCACTCACTCACGCTCTCTTCCCTTTTAGCTGTTCATTCTCTTGTGTGATCTATCACCAAGTTGTGTGTTGTTGGTTCAGCGACCTCTATCCCGAAGGCACCGATGCGATTCTTTCGATTCCTCCTTTTACCGTTAGCACTGATTCCCCTTCTGGGCGAACTCCATTCCCAACAACGCACACCCCAAGTTGCTACCGCCGCAACGGGCGCGTTCATCTTTGCCGAAAACGTTGGCCAGTGGCCCAGCGATGCCTTGTTCCAGGGGCGCGCCGATGCTGCCAGCTTCCGGTTCCGCCGTAGTGGGGTGGATTTTTTCTACATCACCGATTCGCTTCACGGTCGTAACGCCACCGCTGCCAATAGCCGTCACCGCACGTTGTCGGGCTATCTGCTGGCCACCAATTTTGTTGGTGCGCGTGCCGATGTTGCCGTTGTTGGCCAGCGTCCAACCGGAACCCGATTCAACTACTACGGGCTTGCCAGCAATCAGGGTCAGCATTCCGGAGCAGATGGGTTCCAGCTGGTCCGCTACCGCAACCTGTACGATGGGATTGATGCCCTTTACTACGGCCAAGATGGCGCGATGAAATATGACTTCATCCTTGCCCCCGGCAGCAACCACCGCACCATCTGTCTCCGCTACGACGGTGCCGACAGCCTGACCATCAGCCGCGAAGGATTTCTGGAAGTTCACACTCCATTTGGTGTGGTTCGCGAAGCACCTCCATACTGCTATCAAGAACTTGGCGGGAAGCGTGTGCGGGTTCGTGGTGAGTATCGGCTGATGGGGGATAATCAATATGGGTTCACCGTGGGGAGCTATCGGCGCGATCTTCCGCTGGTGATTGACCCTTGCCTTTCGGTGGAGTACGTCAGCTACTTGGGCGGCGGCGGCTACGATGTCATCTCCGCAATGGCCATTGATTCCAGCGGCAACACCTACCTCACTGGTTTCACCAACGCCCCTGATTTCCCGATTCGTCCGGGGGCTGGCGCGCTCCCTGCTGGGAACTACGTCTTCGTCAGCAAACTCAGCAGCGACGGTAGCCAGCTGCTGTACTCCACCGTGGTTGGCCGTCCGTATAATGGCAGCTACATCGTCACGGGGTTGGGGGAAATTTTTTACGAGGCGATTGGCGAAGATGTGGAAGTCACTTCTGCAGGGGAAGCAATTGTGGGGTTCACCACCAACATCCCCAACCTTGCCACCACCTCCAGTGCCGTAAGCCCCACAAAACAGCCCAACAATCTTGACACCCGCTGCGGCCCGCCAGTCACCGAAAACTTTGACTTCTACGTTGCGCGATTGACCGCCAACGGGGAGCTGAAATGGGGAACCTATCTGGGTGGCAAACAGAACGATTATTTGGCAGACCTTGCCCTTGACAACAGCGGCAACGTCTGCATCACCGGCACAACCTACGCGCCGGAGTGTGGCAATGGTGACACACTGATGTTCCCCTTCACCGCCAACAAAAATGATTTCAGTTCCGGCGATCAGTTCAGCGGTTTCCAGGCCGTTGCCGTGCGGCTTAGCGCGGGGGGGGATAGGCTTCAGTTTAGCGCGCCGTTGGGGGGCCGTGGCAACGAGTTCGCCGGGCGGATTGCCGTGGATCAAGCCGGAAACATCATCACGCTGGGAAGCACCAACTCCAACAATTTTCTCACCACGTCAAACGCTTTCCAAGCCACCCCGCGCCCCGGAATTGGCGGCGGTGTGTACGACCTCTATCTGGCCCAAATCAACCCCACCACCGGAACGCTTCTCTACAGCACCTACATTGCCGACAACGGCGCGCAGGGAAGGACCGGATTGGGGTTCGGTGGATACACCGCACGCCAGTTCGAGCCGCTGATAGGATATGGCGACCAAGCCCGTCGGCAGGGGTTAGTTGTCAGCAACAGCGATGGCACGTTGTTGATTGGCGGAACCACCCGAAGCCGCACTCTTCCGGTAAGCTCGGGTGCGTTCCAGGGGGGGGCATCCGGCGGAGCCAACGCTTTTGTGATTCGGTTCGACATCCCCGCTAATCGCATTGTTGCCGCCACCTACGTGGGTGGTTCGGATGACGACTTCCTGGGTGGGCTTGGGTTCGATCCGTTTGGCGACGTTGCGGTTGCCATTTCCACTGCATCCAACGATTTCCCGATCACCAACGTGAACGTCCAATCGCGGTTGTCCGGCATCAGTGATGCTGCACTGGTGATTCTGGGGCGCGGATTGAGCGGGTTATCCTACGGCACATTTATCGGCGGCGCAACGCCCTCGGGAAGCACACGTGACTCCTACTTGTGGGAGCAATCGGTCAGTGGGTTAATCACCGCTCCACGCGAAGGGGGTATCTATCTGTACGGCGCAACCTCATCGCGCAATCTTCCCGTCACCGCCCGCGCACTGCAACGGAACAACGACTACTACAGCGGCTACATCGTCAAGTTTGCCGGGCCGAACAACCCACGGCTTGGGACCAGTTTGGCCGCCTACTTCCCCGAAAACGCTTGTGGCACGGAAGAAGTAGTCTCCCACCTTGTCTTCAATTCCGGCTTTGCGCCGCTGACGATTGATTCGGCCACAGTCCTTTCTGGCGAAGATTTCCGGGTGCTGAACAACGGGCGGTTCCCCATCACATTGGGGCCGTGCGATTCCACCTACATCACCGTTGCCTTCAAGCCGAACCAGGACGCACTCTGCGACCGCAATCTGCGCGACTCGCTGATTATCCACGCGGCCAACGCCTTGCCAAACCGCACCGCCGTCTATCTGCAGGGGATCAAACGTTGCATCCGTTTCACGTTTGCTGATACCGTGGTGAACGACCCCCGCTACTGGCTTGGAAGCACCACGCAATATCACTTCAGCGCGGCGGTCCAGGGGGATGTTCCGCAGTACCTTACCATCACCCCCGACCCCGGCAACAAAGGGATTTTTGTCCCCGCCCCCCCGGTGGTCAACCGCCCGCACTTGCAGGGGACTGCGTTTATTGATTTCGAGATACGCGCCCCCGACACCGGCTACTACTGCGAAACCTTCACCGCAACGATTGAGCCATGCGGGCGTTCGCAAAAACTGAGCATCTGCGCCTACGTGAAAAGCGGATTTTTCCAAGCTGACGACACCATCAACTTGGGGGTGTTGGAGTGCCGCCAGCAGGATGTCCCGATCAGCATCTACAACGGCGGCAACGACACGCTCCGCTGGCGGCTGTGGTTTGTTGGCGGCGACCACGGGGGCGATGTCCAGTACGACCAGCAAGCACTGATGTTTGCGCGGCCATTGCCCGATCGAGATTCCGTCACCTTCAACGTGCGGCTGCGGCCAGCCGGGGTGGGGAAACGGCAAGCGGTGATGGTGTTCGAAACCAACGAACTGCGCAAGCCACAGCCGCGTATCGTCCTTCTTTCCGAGCTTGATACCGTCAGCTTCCGGTTGGGCCACCAAGGGTTCACTGGCGGGTTTGGCGAACTCTACTCCATGCCGATCAGCTACCAGCCAATCCGGCAAGGGCGCGTCCCTTCCACCGAGCTCACCTTCCTTGTCAAGCTCAATCCATCCATGCTTGCTGTGGAAGGAATTGATGGGGCCGGAACCATGACCGAAGGGTGGAGCATTGTTGAGAAGCAGGAGATATTCAACGGGGGAACGCTTCTGCGAATTGCTGCCGGAACAACCGGAAAGCCGCTGCGTGAGGCTGGCCTACTAACCCGGCTGAAGCTGAAAGTGCTTCGGGGGGATAGCGTGGAATCGCCGTTGCGGTTGGAGCTTTCCGGCATCAGCAGCCTTTGCATGAACGCCGAAGCTGACACCACGCAGCTGTTTCTGCTCAGCGAGGAATGCCGGGCGTACAGCCGTCTGCTGTTCACCAGCAACCGCCTGCTGAAGCAAAGCCTTCCCAACCCGGCGCGGGGCCAAACGGTAATTCCATTTCGGGTTCCGCAAGCGGGGCGCGTTCGGCTGACGGTGTACGATGCCATTGGCCGCGAAGTGCTGCGCCTGCTGGACGCACAACGCCCGCAAGGAGCCGAGGAGGTGATGTTCGATGCCACGCTTCTTCCGTCGGGACGCTACTACTACCGCATCACCATTGATGACCTGCTGAGCGACACGCGGGAGATGGTGATTGAATGATGAAAACATCTATGCCACAATCGTTGTTCGGCTGCCATGCTGTTGCCCTTGTTGCGGCGGTGGCGGCGATGTTCCCCAACCAGCTGCGCGCCCAAGAATCCGACACGTTGCCCAAACCAACCCGGTTTGCTGTTGGCGTGTTGGCTGGGCTTGGTGGTCACCTCTATTTCGGTTCGGTTGATCTTGGCAGCAGCTCCAAATTCGGTGCGGGGAACTGCGGATTGTTCAACAGCGGGTTTGGGCTTGGCGGGATTGCGGGCGTGCTGATTGAGTACCGCCTAACCGATGATCTCACGCTGGGATTGCGCGGAATCTACAACGGCAGCAACGGCACAATGCGAACCCCAAACGCCGCCGGTGCCCAATTCCGCAACCCCGACGGATCCTTGGCCACGGTGGAAAGCGAACACACCTACATCATAAAAAATCCATCGGCTGGCGGCGAACTGTACGGCACGTTCCGCCCTTTCGATTTTCCCCTAACCGTGCGTGGCGGGGTGCGGTTGGCGCAACCGCTGGATGCTAACTATGAGCTTCAAGAGGAGATACTGGAGCCTTCCTACGCTTACTTCGACAACGGAACTCAATCGCGCCAGTATGGGGCCGGAAGCCTGAACGATGGAACCGAGATAGGCGTGATTGCCGGGGCCGGTTGGCCGCTACGCATTGGCCGGATGATAGAATTGATTCCTGAGCTAACCCTTTCCACAACGCTTACTAGCTTCAGCCCTGTGGGAAGCGGATCCATGGCATCGCTGGAGCCAACCGTGGCGGTCCGCTACACCTTCCCAACGCCTGCACCGGATCCTCCGCCCCCCCCTCCGCCGCCTCCCCCGCCCCCTCCTCCCCCGCCGCCGCCACCTCCCCCGCCGCCAACTTTGCCAGTGTTGGCAGCTACCGTGCAGGCCGTTGGGATTGCCCCGGACGGAAGCACGCAAAGCCGCGTCACGGTGCAGGTGGCCCAGGCGATTCGGGTGCGTGAGATTGCCACGCTTCCGTACATCTTCTTCGATGAAAACTCAGCCCAACTTCCGGCGCGGTATCTGAACGCCCAGCCGGGGGACGCACGCGATCCACTAAGCCGTTACCGCGCAATGCTGGGGACGCTTGGCCAGCGGCTTGCCGCAGCCCCCAGCCAGCAGATCACGATTGTGGGAACCAACGCCAACGTGGGCGATGAAGCTGGCAACACAACCCTTTCGCGCCAGCGCGCCCAAGCCGTGAAGGAGTATCTGGTGGCGAATTGGGGAATCGCCCCAGATCGTATCCGCACCGAAGCCCGTGGGCTGCCGGAAACACCCTCCAACAGCGCGTATCCGGAAGGGAGAGAGGAGAACCGCCGCGCCGAGATTGTGGCCGATGCGGCCTTGCTCCACCCGTTGCAGATTGCCGACACAACCCGCACGATAACATCCCCCGGGCTGCAATTCCAGAACAGCATCCGCGCCGAAGCGGGCGTTGCTGGGTGGGAGATTTCCGCCAGCATCAACGGGCGGCAAATCCGGCGATTGCGTGGCGAACGCCAGCCACCAGCGGCAATGAACGAGCAGTTCACCACCCAGGAGTTAGCGCGGCTATCGGAAGGGGAAACAGCCATTGGCTACAGCATGAGCGTGAGCGACAGCGCGGGACAAACCACAACCACTACGGCTGGCACCCTGCCAGTGGAGGTGACACGCACCAGCGTTGAAGAAGCGGGGGAAGGGGCATCGTTGCAAGAGCTTGGGGAAGTTGTGGTGTTCGATTTCAACAGTGCGCGATTGCGTACCGAGGCCAAGTTGGCATTGGCACGATTGCGCGAGCGATTGCCGAAGGGGGGCTCCATTGCCATCCGTGGTTACGCCGATGAGATCGGGGATCCAGCCGTAAACTTGCGTCTTTCCACAGCACGCGCACGCGCCGTGGCGGCCGAGTTCCGCGACTTCACCGTGACCATCGAGGAGCCGCAATCCAGCACTCCCCTCTTCCCAAACGACACTCCCGAAGGGCGATTCTACTCCCGCACCGTTCGCGTTCGGGTGCAGTGATAGCGTGCGCATCCATTCCTCTCTCTGTAAACATCCGTCCCACGCTGCAACCGCTGTTGCAGCGCATGGGGTTGTTGTGGCATCTTGCGCGCTATGCCAACTGCACTTGTCACCGGGGCTTCTGGGTTTGTGGGAAGCCATATCTGCGACCAACTTCACCAGCGTGGTTACGCGGTTCGCGTGCTTGCCCGCTCCAGCACCAATTTGAAATCGGTTCAGCACCTTCCCATCACCCCTGTGCGTGGTGATTTTGCCGACCCGGAATCACTACGTGATGCCGTGCGCGATACCGATTTCATCTACCACGTTGCCGGGGCCACTGCCGCAAAAAACCGCGCGGCTTTTTTTGCTGGAAACCAACTTGCCACGCGCAACCTGTTGGAGGCAACGCTGCAGTACAACCCCAATCTTCAGCGGTTTCTGCATGTCAGCAGCCTTGCGGCAGTGGGGCCTTCCCCAAGCCTTAGCAATCCGGTTGATGAAACTACTCCGTTCCACCCCATTACCACTTACGGCGAAAGCAAAGCCGCTGCCGAGCGGGAAGTATTCGACCGCATGAGCAAGCTGCCGGCAACCATCGTCCGCCCGCCGGTAGTCTATGGCCCGCGTGATGCGGGGACAGGGGCTTTCACATTTTTTGTGGTGGCCGCCAAAGGCTTCGCGCCGTTGATCGGTTTTGGCGAAAAGAAGGTGAGCCTTGTTCACGTCACCGATCTGGCACGCGGTTCGGTGGAGGCTGCCGAAAGCCCACGCGCCGCAGGTGAAGCATACTTTTTAAGCTCGGAAGAATTTTACACGTGGGAGGAAGTTGGCGCGATCACCGCACGGGTGATGGGGCGGAATCGGGTGCGGCATCTGCGGGTTCCGCACGCGGTGATTCACTTGGCCGCAGCGGTTAGCGGGTTTGCGGGGATGTTCCAGAAAAAGCCGACAATTTTTGATCGCGACAAAGGGCGCGACATCACCACTCCCTACTGGATTTGCAGCGTGGAGAAAGCCCGCGAACATTTTGGATACCGCCAACAAATTCCGCTGGAAGCAGGAATTGCCGAGACAATCGCGTGGTATCGGAACGAAGGGGTGATTCGGTGAGGGGAATGGTGAGTGTCGAATGACGAATGGGGAATTACAAGAATGCTTTGATAGGGTTAGCATGAGCCGGGAGTGAGATGCGGTGCAAGGAGTGAGGTTCGGTGATGGAGGCAATGAGGCTTCGACAGACTCAGCATGGGTGGGGGCTGGCAGCCGCACCACCACGGTGCTGAAGCCCTGCGCCTACTGAATACTTCTTTCATCCACCAAATAATCACCGTATAATCTTCGTTTGCGTTGCATATTTGCCACATTCTACAACCGGATATTCCTCCTCATTAAGTAAGGGTGATAGAATGCCCAAGCATGATGACCTCCTGCATCAGCAACACACACGCATTGCTCAGTTGATAGATAGTGCCCGCCACGCACTACGCGACACCCCCCAGCAAGCCAAGTCGCTTGCCGAAGAAGCGTTGGCAACTGCCCGCTTAACCAACCATCACGGCCAGATTGCAAGCTGCTTGGAGTTCTGCTGCCGACTCTATCTCCAACTCCCCCACACCCCTCTGCCACAATCATACCTTTCTGAGTTGTTGGAGCTTCGGCGGAAGATGAAGGATGCTGCTGGGGAAGCCAATGCACTGCTGTTGATTGGCCAACACCAATGGCACAACGGCCAGGTGCGGGTTGCGGCTACCCAACTGACCCAAGCATTGGAGCTTGCCCGAAGCATCAGCTACGTTGCCGGCGAAACGGATATTCTAGAGTCCCTTGCCCGATTTCATACCGACATTGGCGATTACGTGGCGGCGTTGGATTGGTACTTGCAGCTTCTTCAGTTCGTTGCCACCCACGACCCTGCTTCGGATGTGCGCGCTGGGGTAATCAGCAACATCGGTGCGTTGCATGGCCAGATGGAGAACTACCAAGCGGCATTGGAGCAATTCACCCAAGCGTTGGCAATGTTTGCCGAATCGGGCAACCTGATGATGCAGGCACGCACCGCAGGGAATATAGCCGCAGCCCACCACGCGTTGCACCAGAATGACCAAGCTCTGGAACACGGCTTACGCTCACTGGCGTTGTACCGGATACTGGGCTACCAGCGCGACATCCCCCGGCTGATGATGACCATTGCCAGCATCCTGGAAGAACAAGGGGAATTTGCCAGCGCGTTCGATTACCTGAAACGCGCCATGGATGGATTGCACAACCACAGCGATGACGAAGGATACATTGGCATTCTACTCAGCTTAGGCCAGCTTCATCGCAAAACAAACACTCTTCATCAAGGGGTCTATCTGATAGAGGAAGCACTCCGCATGGCCCAAGCACGAAACCTGTTGTATTTGGAATCGCGGGCCCACGAAGCACTTGCCAAGGCGTTCGAGGAATTTCAGGACACCGCACGCGCGTTACGCCACCACAAACAATTTGCCCAGCTTCGCGACCAGCTTCAGAATACCGAAAAGCAAAAAGCCATCGCCATGCTGCAACTTCGATTCGACGTTGAGCGCGCCCAGCAGGAGCTGCAGATACTGCGGCTGCAAAGCCGGCAACTGAAAACCGAAGCCGAACAAAAGGAGCGGGAGCTACGGGCGGTGGCACTGAACTTAGTGGAACGCAACCAGCTCATCGAAGACATCCGCACTAAGCTATCGCAGATTGCTGGAGCTAACGACCGCAACCCTACTGGAGAATTGCAATCCCTGATCCGCCAGCTGCAAGCCAACGGGAACCCAGATGATGCTTGGAAGCAGTTTGAGGATCAGTTTCAGCAAGTGCACCATGATTTTATGCAATTGCTTGCCCAGCGGTGTGCTGATCTTAGTGCCACCGAGCGGAAGGTCTGTGCATTGATCCGTTCCGGTTTTTCCAGCAAGGAGATTGCAAACCTGCTTCATATTGATTACCGCTCGGTGGAGCAATACCGTTTCCGAATCCGCAAAAAGCTCCAAATCCCCACCGAAACAAGCCTCATCACCTACATGGCTGGCCTGTGAACCGCAGGCTGAAAAACCTGTGGCCACCGCAAGCACGGTGTTTCTTTCTGCTCTGCTCCCTTCCTGCACCTCTCGGTTTGTCGTGGTTTTGTCGTGGTGCATTGGCGTTGCTACGGTTGTAATTTTGCAACCGTGAACAGCGCAATGAGTTAGGGCATAGCCCTTCGCCATCACAAAGGCTCTGCATTCTGTTCAAGTAACTGGCTGGGGATTATTCCGTGGGGAGTAGATCTTTTACTTTCTCTTTTGGCAATGGCTCCGTCTTTGGCAAACCGATGCACCACATTTCCACGGTTGCCAGCATTGCATCTCTATTATGTTGCTGACGGAACAATGCCGTTGTGATAAAAGAGAGTTCGCCGCAAGGAGGGCCCTGGTTGTGGTTCATCCTGCAACCAGGGCTGCGGTGGCAGTGTGCTGCCTGAGCAGTTGCTGCATTGTTCTCCTTTTTTTTTCTCGACTCCATCCCCAATTCACCCACGTTTGCGCGCCGATTCGCACCAATCGGCAACCTTGCATTCTTGCATCAATGTGGACGGCTACGCCGCAGCAATCATTATGCGCCGTTGAAGCCGTTGCCGGAGAATGCTTGCGGAACTTCCTGTACTACAAACTATCGCCACGGCAAACAGGCGTTGGGCTGAACAACATCTGCCCGGCAGCACGTTGCCACCGATACACCTGCCACAACACCAATCGCACTGTGGCAATCGGGCTTACGATACCACCAACTGCTGACCACCACGGTTAGCAGCAACGCCGCACTATCATATTTATCCACTCACTGTACCACAAGGGAGAGAGGGAGCATATCTATGCCTACTTCAACACGAAAGGGGAAACCCGCAACAGCCGCAACCACCCCCACCCGCCCGCACTTCTGCACCGACCGATTGCCAGCCCACGAGCTTGCACGCCCGCAGCTTACGATTGGGCGCGGCGGCGGGGCACGTGCGATTATTGTCATCAGCAAAATGTGGCCAAACGGCTCGACGCTTCGGGTGCGATTTATGGGGGGAACTGCCGCGCAGAAAAATCTTGCCCGCCAGCAAGCACTGTGGTGGACTGAGCACGCCAACCTGAAATTTGATTTTAACGATGCCCCCGATGCCGAAATCCGCGTGGCATTCAACCCAAACGATGGCGCGTGGAGCTTCATTGGCACCGACTGCAAAGGGATTCCGCTGAACCAGCCCACAATGAATCTTGGGTTCATGGATGGGGGAACCGCTGCCCACGAGTTCGGCCACGCGATTGGATTGGGGCATGAGCATCAGAACCCAAGGGGAGGGATCCAGTGGAACGAAGCAAGGGTGATCCAGGATCTAAGCGGCTCGCCAAATTTCTGGGATGAAGCCACCATCCGCCACAACGTCATCAACAAGTACAGCACCAACCAGATTAGGGGAACGGAGTTCGATGACAACTCTATCATGCTCTACTTCTTCCCTGCTTCCTGGACTCAGGGCGGTATGGCAACCCACGCCAACGAAGTGCTTTCCGAATTGGATAAATCGTTCATCGCTTCCTCGCAGGCGTATCCAAAAACAGATGTCGGTGGGGCCCCTGCGCCGGTCGTGTTGAAAACAGATGGAACCCCAAAATCAGCATCCATCGGGAAAACTGGAGAAGAGGATCTGTTCAGCTTCAAGGTGACAAAAGCTGGGCGATATGTGGTTGAGACCGGCGGCACCACCGATCTGGTGATGAAGCTCTACGGTCCGAATAATCCCACAGCACTGATTGCCGAGGACGACGACAGCGGCGTTGCCCTGAACGCCCGCATCATCGCCACACTGCTGCCCGGAACCTACCTTGTTCAAATCCGCCACTACAACCTGAACAACGGGACAGGGAACTACACCGTGAGGGTGCGAAAAGGATAACCGAGGAACACCAACTGCGGGAGGGGATGCCCCCCCTCTCCTCCCGCACTCTTTTCAGAACCAACTCACCATAGATGAATGACGACAGCCTACGGATCAATGACTACGGACTACTGACCAATAACTACTAACCAGCATCACTATGCCTCCTCCATTTAAACAACTACAACCAACAGGGCTGGCGGCGTTTGTTGAAAGCTACCCATTCCGCCGCCAGATCACCGAGGTGCATCTGCACCACACGTGGCGGCCAAACCACAGCCAGTACAAGGGCCACCAGACCATTGTGGCCATGTACAATCACCACACACAAACCAACGGCTGGAGCGACATTGCCCAGCACGCCACCGTTGCCCCCGACGGCACAATCTGGCTGGGGCGAAATTGGAACTCACCCCCAGCCAGCGCAAGCGGCCACAACGGTTCGGCAGCGTTCGGGCCGTTTATGATTGAAATGATTGGGGACTTCGACAAAGGGAACGATGTTCTGCAAGGTGCGCAGTTGGCGGGGGTGTTGGAGCTACTTGCACGCATCCAACTTCGCTTCAATCTTCCCCCCGAAAGTCTCCGATTCCACAACCAGATGTCGGGCAAAACTTGCCCCGGCAGTGGCATTGATCGGCAATGGTTGATTCGGGAACTGAAAGCCCACACCGCCACGGTGAAAAAAGCCGCGCTAACCCCATCGCAGCACCGAAGCCCGTTTGCAGCAACCACACTGCAAGTGTTCGATATGGTGAACGAGCACAGCAGCCGCACCACCGCCACCGACCCCGCCGATGCTGAGTTGAAAGAATCGGACAACCCCACCCTGCATGATCTTTCATCAAGCGGGAACTACAATCCTGCCGCTGGCGTGCGCGGCGGGGCCGAGCTTTCGGCCCAGACGTTGGCCGACCTTCGCCAGTACGTTATCAGCCTTACCGGGGGGATGCTCTCCTCCAGCGGAATCTTGACCACCGACAAAGGTGATGTTGACGCGATTTTTCAGCAACACCTTCCTGCCCAGCTACAGAAACGCCGCGCTGCTGGCCAGAAGCTCCACATCCTTTTTTACGCCCACGGCGGATTGGTGAGCGAGTCGAACGGCTTGAAGATTGCGGCTCACCACATCCCGTGGTGGGTTCAGAATGGTGTCTATCCTATCTACTTCATCTGGGAAACTGGGTTGTTCGAGACGATTGGGGGGATGCTGAAGAAAGCAATCTCGGAAGTACTCCCATTTAGCCGTGGCACACGTGACCTTTGGGATCACACCACCGATCCCATCATTGAAGGCGCAGCACGTGCCGCCCATGGACACCAAATTTGGGGGGGAATGAAGCAGAGCGCGATGGCGGCAAGCAGCGCCGCCGGCGGGGCCAACTACGCCGCCCAGCAGTTAGGCCAGTTCCTGCAATCCAGCGGCGATTTGAAGGATATTGAGCTGCACGCGGTTGGCCACAGCGCGGGGTCCATCTTCCACTCCTACTTCCTTCCAACGGCGTTGGATGCTACCAACGGGCAGCCTTTCCAGACGCTCCAGTTCATGGCCCCGGCAATTCGGGTGGATGAGTTCAAGTCGCGGCTGGTGGGGAAGTTAGGCGCGGGGATCAACCACCTTGCAATGTTCACCATGAAGAAAGATTTTGAGCGGGATGACAACTGCATGGCGGTCTATCGGAAATCACTCCTCTATCTGATTCATCACGCCCTTGAGCCGGAACTGGAAACGCCGATACTTGGATTGGAAGAATCGGTGCGGAGCGACCGCCAATTGCAAACATTGTTCGGGCTGCGTGGAGCCCCAGCCGCCAATACGGAGGTCATCTGGTCCTCCACCTCCGAATCCAGCGGGCGGAACGCCACACGCGCAACCACCCACGGCGGTTTCGACGACGACGCGCCAACCATGGAAAGCATCCTGCGCCGCGTCTTGGGCCTCAGCGATTCGGATTCGCTAAAGCTACCGTTCCCCGTTCAGCGTTCGGTGGCTGCCAGCGCGCTCCGCTCGTGGGAAGGGCAGGTAGATTGGCCGGAAGGCTTGCGAATGATCGGCACGGGGTTGGCTGCGCCACAGCCACAAACATCAACATACAAGAGCACAGGTGGGAATGCCACGATCATCCCTACTTCTGGCAATCGTCGCGCGCTTTGCGTGGGGATCAACCAGTACAGCGGTGGGGTTCCCGCACTGAACGGCTGCGTTTCCGATGCCATGCTCTGGAAGGCAACGCTGGAATCGCTCGGTTTCCAGATCACCCTTCTGACAGACGAAGCCGCCACACGCCACGGCATCCTAACAAGCCTTCAGCAGCTTGTGGAATCCAGCCGACCGGGGGATGTGATCGTGTTCCAGTACGCCGGCCATGGAACCCAGCTGCGGGATATCAACGGTGATGAGGCCATGCAAGATGAACGTGACACACTTGATGAAGCCTTCGTCCCGATTGACTTCGGCCAATCCGCCTGCATCATTGATGACGACATTGCGGCAATCACCGCCCAACTTCCCAGCGGGGTGAACCTTACTCACTTTATTGACTGCTGCCACTCCGGCACTGTCAGCCGGATGGTGGCTGGTGCGCGCACCAGTCGCCAGGGTATTCCTTCCCGTTCACGCTTCGTGGCCGCCACACCGCTGATGGAGCAGCTGAATGAAAATCTGCGCAGCCAACTGCCAAAAAACAGCAGGGCAATCAGCGAACGCGCCCAGCGCGACATCCTGTTCAGCGCCTGCACGTCGCGCCAAACAGCAAAGGAACACGGCACGCAAGGGGATTTCACAAAGGCCGCAACGCAGGTGCTGGCCCAGTACGGGATGAGCATCAGCCATGCCGATTTCTTGCGGCTGACCACCACCTCCTTCAATGGATGGGACGACCAGACCCCAGAGCTGTGGTGCGACGACCTTCTGAAGCATCGCTCGCTACTCCATCCCCTTCTACCATAGTTGTGATGAACCGATGAACAATCATCAATCACAACATCGTGCTGGTTCGCCAACAGGCTTCAAGTTGGGGGAGCGTGTGGAGCGCGCGGTTCATGCCCGCCCGTACGACCGCAAGCCGGAGGACCCAATCTACCGCCCGCTCCACATCTACACGCTGGATCCATCGGTCTCGCGGTTGGATGGAGCCATTGCCACCGTCAACGTCCCCTACGAAAAACTACAGCCGGGGCCAACGGGGAAGTTGTTTCTGGTGGATGACCGCAACGACACCACCGGCGAGCAGTACCAAGCCGCCAACTTGGATGACCCCAAGCTGCTTATCACCGATGGCTTCTCTCCTTCCCTTTCCGAGCCCCGATTTCACCAGCAGATGGTGTATGCCGTGTGCAGCTTGGTTCACGCGGCGTTCCGGCGGGCACTGGGGCGCGACATCGCTTGGGGATACCGCGTGGCATCCCCGGAAGAAACCGGCAGCGGCAACCCCGACCCCGCACGGCTACGGATACGCCCCCATGCCTTCGAGGGGGCAAACGCCTACTACGACCGCGAAAAGGGCGAGCTTGTGTTCGGATATTTTCGGACCCAAGAAGCAACGGGTGAGCTTCCCGGCGGAACAGTGTTCACGGCACTCTCGCACGATATCATCGCCCACGAAATGACGCACGCGTTGCTGGATGGGCTTCGGGCGCACTTCTTCTTCCCCAGCAACCACGACGTTCCCGCCTTCCACGAAGCCTTTGCCGATTTGGTGGCAATCTTCCAGCACTTCACCTATCGCCAAGTGTTGATCCAGGCGTTGAAGAAATCGGGGGGGAAACTGGAGCAAGCAAAATTTCTGACCGAGATTGCTGGCCAGTTCGGGCGGGCGATTGGCGGAAGCAACTCACTCCGCACCGCCACTGATCTTACCGACCAGACCACCGATGGGGTTGTGCATCAGCCGCCCCGCTACGCCGATGCCGGCACCGAAGCGCACCAGCTTGGATCGGTGCTGGTGGCCGCAGTGTTCGAGGCGTTCCTTGTGCTGTTCAAGCGGAAAACCGACCGCTACTTGCTGCTTGCAACCAACGGAAGCGGCATTCTTCCCGCCGGGCAAATCCCCTACTACCTGATTGATGTGTTGGCCGAAGAAGCCAGCGATCTTGCCAGCCAGTTCCAAACCATCTGCGTGCGTGCGATTGACTTCTGCCCGCCGGTAGATATTGAGTTTGGCGATTTCCTTCGCGCCGTCATCACCGCCGACTGCGACCTGGCCCCCGACGACCCCTGGGCCTACCGCGAAGCATGGATTGCTGCCTTCCGGCGGCGCGGTATCTATCCCGAGGGGGTGGAGAATTTATCGGAGGAGGCACTGTGCTGGGGTGGCCCGCTGCGGAACGTTCCGCCAGTTCGCGAACTCAGCTTTTCCGCAATGCAATTCGACGGTGATCCAAGCCGCCCGGCAGGGGTGAACGAGCTACGGCGGCAAGCCAGAGAGATTGGAAAGATGGTAACTGATCCGGAGCTGATGGAGGAGTTCGGGTTGGTTCCCCCCGGCGACCAACGGCTGGGTGCCGACACCGTGGACCTTCCCGAAGTGGAGTCGGTCCGGCTTGCGCGCCGCGCCGGCCCCGATGGAGTAATCGTTTTCGATCTGGTTGCCGAAGTAACCCAATGCCGCACCGTCCACGACCCTATCGGCCAGTGGTGCTTCTTCGGCGGCGCAACCATCATCCTTGATCCTTCGGGGGGGATTCGGTACGTCATCTCCAAAAGCCTACTAAGCCAGCGGCGGCTGGAGCGCGCACGCCAGTTCGCAAAAACTTCTTCGCTCTGGGGTCTATCCAACGGCAACCGCCATCCGCTGGAGAACATGACAAAACGGATGCACGAACAGCAGAAGAATCAACAACCAACAGCAAAGGGCACAGCATGAGCAAGCGAATGAAGGTCCAAACGCTTGGGCTGATGATGATGGCCGTGGCACTGGCGGCGGTTGTTATCAACGAGATCCGCCCGCTCCAGGGCAACAGCATCTACCTGCTGCTTGGTGCCGGGCTTGCGGGAATTCTTCCATATCTAAAATCCTTCAAGGCCGGTGGCGTGGAGGTGAACTTGCAGGAGTTGATTCAGGAAAAAATGCAGGAGGTGAAGCAGGAGGTGCAAGCTCAAGCAACGGAGTTGGAAAAAAAGGTAGAGCTACAAACCCAAGCGGTTCACGACGATGCTCGGGAACACTGGGCAAAAATTCAAACAACGCAATCCAGCTTGCAGCAGCAAGTGCACAGCGTGGCCGACGAAGCCGCACGCGCTGTAAAAAAACAAGCGCAGATGGTGAGAGAGCTTGGGGGGGTGCCAGGCGGAGCGCGAAGAGCAAGAACCAGTTCCAGTTCCCAATCCGCGCCAGAACTGACAACGGAGACGCCAATGGAAACGCCAACAGAAACGGCAGAGCTACCAGAAGCAGTACGCCAAATGGAGGAGCCGCAAAACACTCCATCCCCCCAAGCAACCGATGCTGCCTTGCAGCAGCTTGTCCGCAGCATACCAATCCCACCCGATCTGGTTCCCGACGACGACACATGGGCGTTGGTAGATCAGTTCAAGGACCTTCCCGAAGCCAATGCGGAGCGGGCCTTAACCGCCGAAGTTGTGGAAGATGAAGATGATCCCGACTGGTACCGGATCCAGCTGACGTTAGCTCCGGTTGGTGTGGGCGAGCCGATTGTTGGGCGGGTCTATTTCCTGATCCATCACACCTTCCCGCAAACGAAAGTTCCAGTAACCGCCAAGGATGGCCAAGCCACGCTGGAACGCTACGCCTACGGAGCCTTCACCGTAGTAGCCCTTGCCGACGGCGGCAAAACGCAATTAGCACTGGACCTATCCACACTCCCCGGCATACCGAAAGGGTTTGCGGAGGGGTGAGGGGGGGCAAAACCTATCTCACCTTACGCAGATGAAGACTTGCCGGCACGGTGGCTTGCTTCGATGCTCTTCTTCTCTTCGGCTCCCTCTCCCACCCGACCAATGGAGTGGAAGCAGTAGCATCACCTGTTTGGGAGAGGGCTGGGGTGAGGGCTGGCAGCGAACGAGGGCAGGTGCGTAAGGTCAAGACCTACTTCTTTCTTACAACCGCTATCAACAACAAATCTGGTATCGAGCTGATATACAGAGCAAACCTTACCATTACCTACTCAATAGGAGTACCGCATGAGACGCATTATCGTAGCGATTGCATGGCTATGCTTATCAGGCTATCCACTTATGGGGCAGCATCTTAGCCCATTATTTGGGGTTTTAGCCTCGCAATCCCCACTGCAACGCCCCGAGCCTTTTCAACAACTGCAAGATGAGCTACCCGACTACCTGAAGGATATTGAGCCAGGCTTGCGAATGCCTTTTATCAATGACCAGCTTAAAGAGTTTGAGGCAAAATTATCTAATGCTATTAATGGTATTACGGCAACAGCGATTGGCAACACATTACAGATAACAAACGCAAGTGGGGGGATCATAATAGAGTTGACGAGTACATATATTACTATAAATAGTATAAGCTTGGGAACCACTATCTCTAGTTCCGGCCTTAAGGCATTGTTATGGAGAATAGTTAGCCATATTGATGATCCTATTCTTAAACAATACGCAAGCATTATACGAGATGCTCCTTTAGATAGTATTAACAAGCTATTAACAGCATCTTCAATTACGTTACATAGCAATACGCCAATATTTATGGACGCACCCAGTATGGCAGTATCTATCAGTACTGGGTTAAAAAACTTATCTGAAAAAATTATCCAAGCCATGCACATTGCTGGAAATGAATATGCTGAAATTGTGGCTCAAGCATCTGATTATTTTATCAACGGAGACATTGGTTTGTCGCTGACAAGCGGTGAAGGTGCTTTTGCTGGTGGAGTATTTATCGGAATAAAGAAGCAAGGTTTTTCACTCGGAGGATTTACTAATTTAATTGGGAGCAGCATAGACAAGGATAAAAATCCTGGGAATGCACAAATAGGATTGCGAACAACAATCCCAACACATGCTAATGGAAGTATTGATTTCTTTTGTTCTTCATATACTCACGTGCTTTGAGTTTGCGAAATTCGGGGAATATGGAAATTCAGGGTTAGAAGACTCTCTAACTCTGCTTTGTAGTTCTTGATGTTCTTGAAAAATTTCAGTATCGCCTCCCGAAATCCC
>JADZEY010000088.1 GCA_020850315.1 Armatimonadota bacterium
AGCGATTCGGAGTATCTCAATCGCAACATCAGCAACGGAACCGACGGCTACGGGAACACAAAATCGGGAAGGCGGCAAGCGGCTTCGCAGGAAGAATATATCCGCGCACGCTCGGCAAAAAAATCAAGCTGGGCCTACCGCGAACTGAACAACCTTCTGAAAATGGAAAAAGCCGGACACGTCCAGATGCTTTCGATTTACGGCTCGTGGGCCGGCGCGTTCGGTTGGGGTCAGTTCCTCCCTTCTTCCTATCTCAGCCGTGCGGTGGATGGCAACGGCGACACCCAGATTGACCTTTACACCCCCGATGATGCCATTTTCTCAGTTGCCAATTACTTGGATAAAGCTGGCTTCAAAAGCGGAAACGAATCAAGCATCAAAAAGGCGTTGCGGAACTACAACAACTCCACCGATTACGTCAACGCCATCTACGCGCTGGCGCAACGGCTGAACTCCACCGAAGGATAACGGAAAAGGATAACCACACCGATGCTGAAATTCCGATTGATCCTGCCTCTGTTTCTTGTGATGCTTCTTCCCTGGGCGGTGGTTGCCCAAACCACGCCGCACATCCACGCGCCGATTCCAATCTCCGGCCCAACGGAGTTCATCGCCCAAGCGTTCGATGTCCTTGATTACGATGCCGATATTGATCTGACCGCAGCCCCCTTGCCAGAAATGGCAGGGGTCTGCCGGATCCGTTTCCGCTGGATCGGGGATCCGGCAGTGAACCAGTTCTACTTCCACTTGCGGGGCCTTGTGGTTGATAGCGTTTTCTACATTTCCCCCACAATGTTTGATGCTGTTCCGCGAACAGCGGTGGCCGTGGGCGATCCGGCATCGGCGCTGTTCCATTACTCCATCGCCGCGCCAGCCGGGGTGCAAACGGGTGATACTGGGATCATCACCATCAAGTATCACGGGCAAATGGGGGATGAGTATGGGCCGGGAACGTGGGGGGGCGTTTCATCGGGAAAAGCTGCCGCAGGAGAGAAGATATTGTACGCAATGGGGGTTGGGTTCAAGAACAACTACGTTTCGGCAACGCAGCACTGGCTTCCCTGCTACGATCACCCCGCCGACAAAGCAACGTTCACCGGGCGGTTCCGGGTGAACAACGGGATGACCGTTGCCGGGAATGGCCTGCTGACAACATACCCAGAAGGGGATAGTGTCACGGTGTTCCGGTGGCATCAGCAATCGCCGGCATCCACCTACTTGCTGACGTTTGCCGTTGCCCCATTTCACCCCCTCAACTTCGGCACCGACACGCTTCCAATGGTGGTCTATTCGCTGGCGGGCGACACCGCCGCCACCCGTGTTTCCTTCAGCGGGCTTGCGGGGATGGTCAGTTCGTTGGGGTCGCGGTTTGGGCACTATCCATTTGAGAAAGTTGGCTACGTGAACACACCACAAGGCTCGATGGAACACCAGACGATGATCTCCATTGCCGAGCAAATCTCCCGTAGCCGCGACACCGTGAACCACACCGCCTACCACGAGCTTGCCCACCAATGGTTTGGCGGCCTTGTTACCCCCACCGATTTCCGCCACGCTTGGTTGAACGAATCGTTCGCCACATTCTGCGAGGGGCTTCGTTCGGAAGATATTGGGGGCTACAGCGGTTATCTGAACTATCTGAACGGCCTTTGGAACAGCTACACCCGCAGCGTCGCCCCGCGCGAAGGGGTTCTGCCGTTGTATGATTTCCCACGTGTGGCTCCCTCCTCCAATTACCCCACCACTATCTACTACAAAGGTGCGCTTGTGGTGGCGTTGCTTCGGTACCAGATGGGGGATGAAAAATTCTACCAAGCAATGCGCGACTACCTGCAGACCTACCGCTTCGGCAATGCCGGAACCGATTCGTTGCGGGCCATTCTGGAGAAGCATCATGGCGCGTCGCTTCAGCCATTTTTTGACCAATGGGTGATTGGCAAAGGGTGGCCAGTGATTGATGTTTCCACAAGCCAAGAAGCCCAAAGCCCCACCCTCAGCCGCGTGACGGTGGCCTTGACGCAGGTTCAGAAACCGGAGTATGGGGTTTTCACCAACCTTCCTGTTGAACTTGGTTTTCGCGGGGTGGATGGGAACTTCAGCTACCGGATTGTGACGATGAACAGCCGCAGCGAAACATTCACGATAGACTCAGTGCCAGCGTTTGCGTCGCTCACTATCAACCAAGGGCCATCGCTGCGTGCGCCGCTGGTGGTGGGAAAAACTTCTGGGGCGCAAACCGATTTGGGGAATGGGTTCAGCAACAGCATCGGGTGCAGCGTGGGGCCAAATCCAACAGCAACCGGAAAGCTGACAATCATCCAAACCGACACCGCCCCGCAGGGGTGTGGCGGAATCAGCTACCTGTTGTTCGACACCACTGGCCGCCGGGCAGTGGCCGGCACCAGCAACGATTGCCAATTCTCCATTGATGTTAGCAACGCCCCAACCGGCCCGGCGTTGCTGCGGCTGCAACGACGCGGATTAGTACAGGATATTCCGGTGATGATTGCCCGATAGCCAACTCTCCCGATGACCCAATCACAACTTTCCCAACTGATTGACCACACCGCGCTGAAACCGGAAACCACAGCAGCGCAGATTGTGCAGCTTTGCACCCAAGCCGCTACCTACCGATTCGCCTCGGTTTGTGTGATGCCGTTCTGGGTTCGGCTGGCCGCAACAACGCTGAAAGAATTGGGAGCTTCGGTTCCGGTCTGCACGGTGATTGGATTCCCGAACGGAGCGCACGCCACAACCGTGAAAGTTGCCGAAGCGATTGCCGCCGTGAACGATGGAGCCACAGAGCTTGATATGGTGATGAACGCTGGCGCGCTGAAATCAGGCCAGCATGATGTTGTTCGCGCAGATATTGCCCAAGTGGCGGCGGTTGCACACCAGCATGGGGCAATCCTGAAAGTGATACTGGAAACAAGCCTGCTGACCGATGCCGAAAAACGCCACGCCTGCCAGATATGCGTCGCTGCCAACGCAGATTTCGTGAAGACCTCAACCGGGTTCAGCAGCGGCGGGGCAACGGTGGAGGACGTTCGGCTGATGCGGGAATCCGTGCCCGAAACAATGGGGGTGAAAGCTTCCGGCGGCATTCGCGACTACGCCACAGCAATGGCAATGATTGAAGCCGGTGCAACCCGAATCGGGGCAAGCGCGTCGGTGGCGATCGTTCATGCTGCCGTTTATGCCCCACAAGGGGATCAATCGAATCAACTCATAGATTACTAAAAACCATCCATGAAACGCCGACAATTTCTTGCCACGGGTCTTGCTTCGGCCACCCTGCTGTTTGCCAATCGGCGCAACCTCCATTCCCTCCCCTTTTTTCCTGATGAAGGGGGAAATTCTTTCACCGGAAAGGAGCGTTTTTTTACGCTGGCGCAGCTTGCCAAGCGGGAACGTTGGCGCGAAAAAAGCATCCCCGAAATTATGGGGCGCGTTGGAATGGAGCTTCGCGGAACCCCCTACGTAGGAAGCACGCTGGAACTGTACGACGACCGCGAAGTCTGCGCAATCAACCTGATGGGGCTTGATTGCGTGACGTTGTTCGAGAACGCACTGGCGTTTGCACGGCTGCTGAAATCGGGAAAAGAATTGCTGCCGGAGGAGATGATGCGTGTTGTGACCTTCACACGATACCGTGGCGGAAAAATCACCGACTACACCTCGCGGCTCCATTACACCACCGATTGGTTCCACGATAATCAGATAAAAAAAGTGGCGACGGATATCACAAAAGGATTGCCGGGTGCCGAACGGTTTACGCAAGTCGTCAATTTCATGAGCACACATCCGAACAGTTATCGGCAATTAAAAGCCAACCCTGCGTTGGTTCCAATAATTGCCAACATTGAGTCGGAAATTAATGCACGGGAAATGTACTACGTGCCGAAGGAAAAAGTAGCCGCTGCGGAATCACAATTAAAAACCGGGGATATTGTCGGAATTACCACGACGATTAAGGGGATTGATTGTTCACACACCGGTTTATGCTACCGTGACGATTCGGGGAAGCTGCGGCTGCTGCACGCCTCGCTCACAAAAAAGGAGGTTACGCTGGATGACGAACTTCATGCCTACCTTGCCACTGTCAGCAAGCACACCGGAATTATGGTGGTGCGCCCCATGGAGCTTGCTTGATCATCGGAATTATGCTTCAAAACAGCAGCGTCGGCTATCGCAGTGATAAGCCGACGCTGTTATTTTTTATTCCGGATAAATTCTCAATAAAACCCTTTCCCCGATTTTTTCCCGAGCAACCCCGACTCCACCATTTTCCGCTGGATTAAATGCGGGCGGAATCGGGCTTCGTTGAAATAGAGATCATAGACCGATTGTGTCACCGCAAAATTCACATCAATGCCGATTAAATCCATCAATTCAAACGGCCCCATTTTGAACCCAACAGCTTTCATGCAGCGGTCAATTTGATCGTGAGTTGCAGTCCCTTCCCCCACAATGCGGAACGATTCGCCGTAGAAATTGCGGGCCACGCGATTAACGATAAATCCCGGAGTATCCTTTGCGCGAACGGGTGTTTTCCCTACTTCGTGCGATAACGCAACCGTTGCATCCATCACTTCCGGCGAGGTCCGGAACCCTTCAATTACCTCCACCAACTTCATAATGTGAGCTGGGTTAAAAAAGTGCATTCCCACAACGCGTTCGGGGTTTGGAATGCCGTTGGCAAGCTCGGTAATCGGCAGCGAACTGGTGTTGCTGGCAAGAATGCAATCGGGGCGAACAATGGCGGCAAGCTGGGTGAACAGATTTTTTTTCACCTCCATGCGTTCCACAATTGCTTCCACCACCACTGCACAATCCGAAAATTGTTCGAGCGATGTTGTGGCGTGCAGACGCGCAACCACAGCATCAGCAATTTCCTGCGTGATTTTCCCCCGCTCAATCCCCGATGCCAAAAATTTATTGACGGTACTCACCCCCCGCTCCACAGCTTCTTGGGTGATGTCGAACAGCCGGACGGTATATCCGGCCATGGCTGCGGCGTAGGCAATTCCGCTCCCCATTGTCCCGGCTCCGCAAACTCCAAAAGCTCCGTTCAGGGTGTTGCTCATATCAGTCAATCAGTTGTCAGTTGTCAGTTGTCAGTTGTCAGTTGCAAAGAGAGTGCTCGATATCCACCGTTCCCCGCTCGGTGAAAAACCGAATGCTGGATTTCTCCATTCTCCATTCCCCCCTCACTCTCCCTTGAACTCTGCTTTTCGTTTTTCCACGAAGGAGCGGACACCTTCTTGGTAATCGTTGGTGCGGCCAGCGGCTTCCTGCAGAAATACTTCATAATTCAGCATTGTATCAAGGGAGTGCGTTTCGGCGCGGCGAAGCATTTTTTTGATGTAGCCATACGCCTTTGTGGGCCCTTCGGCGTAGCGTGCAGCAAGGGCTTGGGCTTGCGGCATTAATTCTTCGGCGGCCACCACACGATTTACCAGGCCCCATTCCCCCGCCTGCGCAGCGGATATTTTCTCCCCCATTGTGGCGATTTCAAACGCGCGCGAGTAGCCAACCGCTGCCACCAAAAATTGCGACGACCCAGAATCGGGAACAAGGCCGATATTGACAAAGGCTTGCAGCAGCGAAGCGTTCTGAGCCATGATTTTAAGATCGCACGCCAACGCCAGCGAACATCCAGCACCAGCCGCCACGCCATTAATTGCGGCAATAATCGGCTTCGGCATGGTGGTCAATTTTCGGATAATCGGGTTGTACCGCCGCTGAAGTGAATCGGCAAGGGAGCGGCGTGTTCCGGGCGCGGGCGCGTCTTTCAAATCTTGGCCGGAGCAGAACGCTTTGCCGGCCCCGGTCAGGATAATTGCGCGAACGGCACGATCCCGTTCGGCTTCCTTCAGTGCCGATTGAAGATCGGTGGTTAGTTGCTCGTTGCAAGCGTTGTAGCTTTCTGGGCGGTTCAGCGTGATGGTCAGCGTGCCGCCATCAAGCGCGTACAGTAATGTTTGAAATTCCATGATTGGGAATCAGGTTTTGGGAAATCAGGTTTCGGGAATCAGTTTGTTGAACGTGATTGGTATGCCATGCCGAACGCTGGGCAGATTCCGTTTACTCACTCACCGTTTACTCACTCACCTTCTTCTTCTTTGCAGCTGCCCACTTGCCACCGCTCACCCTGCTCTTCCGCCATGTTATTTCCCCTTCCATTCCGGTTTCCGTTTCTCCACAAAGGCTTGCATCCCCTCGGTTTTGTCGTCGGTAGCGAACAGCAGGTAGAAATTTTTCCGCTCGAACTCAAGTCCATCTTGCAGGAAGGCATCGAACGATTTCAGCACGGCTTCTTTTGCAAGCCGAACGGAGATTGGCGGGCGGGAAGCAACCTCACGTGCCAGTTTCATTGCGGATTCCAGATAGAACTCAATCGGGACTACCATGTTCACCAACCCGGCGGCGTGGGCTTCTTCGGCGGTGATCATTTTCCCGGTCAGCACCATCTCCATTGCGCGTGCTTTGCCAATGGCGCGGGTCAGGCGTTGGGTTCCCCCCGCGCCGGGCATTGCGCCGATGTTAATTTCTGGCTGGCCGAATCGGGCTGTTTCGCTGGCAACAATCATGTCGCAGATCATCGTCAGCTCGCATCCGCCACCCAGCGCGAACCCACTGACGGCAGCAATGATTGGTGTTTTCACGCGGCGGATTCGATCCCAGCGGGTGAACTGGTCACGTTCGATCATATCCACCACTGTTGCATCGGCCATCTCGGTGATGTCGGCACCGGCAGCAAAAGCGCGTTCGTCACCATGGAGAACGATACAGCGAACATCGGGGTCGTTATCAAGTTGCTCCAAGCAGTCAACCAACTCAATCATTAGTCCTAAATTCAGCGCGTTCAGAACTTTTGGGCGGTTCAGTTGCACGGTGGCAATGTGCCCTTCGTGCTTTGTGATAATGAGATGTTCGGGCATAGCTTCTTCGGTCGGCTGGCTGTTGATGTTGATAGAATTGTGGCGAAAATAGGGAATGAGGTTGTGGGGAAAGGCTGATACGGCTTGGCGATTAGTAATTGGTTGTTTGAACCGGGCATCCACCCAAGATGCGCCATGCGAACGTCAAACAGCTTCCACAGAACGTACGTACTGATTAACCATGATTCTTGGATACACACCACAATTTGTGCTGGAACCGCTGGTTGCTGCGCTGCAGCGGCAAGGCTGGACGCTACATCCAACCGATGAACCGGAGGCGATGCTGCTTGCCGGAACCGCTGATGTTGTGATAACATCACCGCTGGAGTATGCAACCTCGCTGGGGCTGGTGGATTACGCACTGGTTCCACAATTTGGAGTAATGACCGGAGGATTTGCGGGGATGCTGAAACTGATATTTAACCAGGGGCTGGCCAGCATCAACACCGTTGCGGTGCGGAAACCACATGGGTTTGCGGCGTTGGTGGCACGGATTATCCTTCTGGAGAAATATGACATCACCCCACGGCTTGTTCCGCTACCCGACAGCAGCGACGTGGATCAGATGCTTGCCGTGGCCGATGCCGCGCTGCTTGCTGGGGATGATGCAATCTTCGATGCCAGCGGCAAGCGTTCCATGTTCGACCTTTCCGATGAGTGGGAAGATATGGCCGAGACGATGCTCCCCTATCGTATTGCTTGGGGGCGCATCGGGAACATTACCGAACCAGCGTTGCAGGGGTTTGCGGTTGCCGCGCAAGAAGCTGGGTTGGCCATTCCCGACCGTGCCGCACAGAGCACGAACCCAACGCTGGCCGGGCGTTTTCACCAGCGATACCTTTTGGGGGATGTTCGGTATGGCTTGCGTGATGCAGACATTCCGGCACTAGCAACACTGTGTGGCTACCTGTTTTATCACGGCATGATCCACGATATGCCCACGCTGAAATATCTCCCCGATGGAGAGATAGCCGGCCCCCCCGCGCCGCCAGCCGAACCAGCGGAACCAGCCAACGACGGAACAAGCAATCAACCAACCGAATAACCGAATCACATCAACCACGCTATGCCAACACTGATTTTGCTGCGCCACGGCCAATCGCAATGGAACCTTGAAAATCGTTTCACCGGATGGGTAGATATTGACCTTAGCGATGCCGGACGCGAAGAAGCACGCCAGGCCGGGGAAAAACTTCGCGGGATGAAGATTGACAGAGTTTATACCTCGCGGCTGATGCGGGCAATTAGCACCGCACAAATCGCGCTGGAAGCTGCGGGGATGCAGCAGCTTTCCATGATCGAGGATCAGGCATTGAACGAACGCCACTACGGCGATCTGCAAGGGTTGAACAAAGCGGAAACTGCTGCAAAGTATGGCGATGAACAAGTGCATATCTGGCGGCGCAGTTTTAACGTGCCGCCACCCGGTGCGGAAGCGGAGAGCTTGGAGCTCTGCATGAAGCGGGTGATGCCCTACTACGAAAGCCATATCCTTCCCGATTTGTTGAACGGCTTAAACGTGCTGGTGGTGGCCCACGGCAACTCCCTCCGTTCGCTGATGTACACACTGGATAACCACACCAACGAATCTATCTTGGAGTTGAACATCCCGACAGGGGTGCCGATAGCCTACCAAATGGAGATTGAAGAAGGGAAGAAGCTAACCGTGATAAGCAAGCGGGATATGTAGCCAACCACCGCAAACAGACAACAACACACAACGGGCTGGGCAAGCAATGCTTGCCCAGCCCGTTGCTATTGTTCCCCATCTCCGTTTCCTGAGCACTCAGGAAGCGCGTTGCAAAAGGATTGAAGTCATCAAGCCTTCTTCCTCCTTGATGGTTTCCATTACCATGGAAACCGCCCCGTAGGTGCGGGCAAAAATCCGCTGTCTGGCAATAAAGGTGAGGTAGTCGGATGTTGGGAAGTCGGGAAGGTGCTCCGGCTTCTCTGCCGGAAGCGTCATGCGAAGCAGCCGTGGGTAGGCAATTTGCGCAAGGAGCGGATAAAATGGCACCAGTGCTTCTTCGCTTAACGTGCTGCGGAAAAACGCGTTGACCAACCGTGCCATGTGCCAATACGTTGTGGAGTCCTCGGTCATCGTTATGGGAATCAGCAGGTTCATCAGTGTGATGTTATTGGCACTGTCCATCCTGACAATCAGCACCATGCTGTTGTGGTAGTTGGTGTCCGCAGGGCGGAACCCAACCACCCGCGCTGTTGCTTCCTCGCTTCCCATCCGCTCGATAGCGTCGGCCGAGAACTCCGCACGAACGAATCCGAACTCCTGAACGATAGGGCTTTCATCCAAGCTGCTAAGGGGTTCGGATAACCCAGCCACAGCAGCTATCGGAAAGCCAAGCAGAAGCGCAATGCTGGCAAGCAGATGCAGAAATTGTTGTTTCATCGGTTGTTGTTGTTTCATCGGTTTGCGTGTACCCAAAACACGTTCCAGTGAAAGGAGTTCCGTGTTCAGAACACAAAAATTGCTGAAAGAATTGGCGCGACAGGAATGGCTGGGGGTTCCGCCCCTTCGGTGGCGATTCCTACATATCCAACTCCTGCATCAATCGCGTATGTTTCGCCAAAGTAGCGCACCGTGCCGATAATCGGCAGCACCCCAAGCGTCTTCATGTAGGCGGCTTCGCCAGCTACTTTCCAGCCACGGGCAAACTGGTAATCCCCGCCGATTGCCACCACTGGCGCATCGCGGTTATACTCCTCAAAGAAATTTCCGTTTGGATCTTGGATAAACGTCCGATGCCGCTTGAAGACATATCCAACTGTTGCCGAGATGCGGCTGCTGTCATCGCCGTAGCTGATTGCAGCATATGGCGCGTGGAAAAAAATGCTGGACTCCAACTCCGGCGTAGCCTCCTTATCCAACACGCTGCGCCCAACTTGGTAGCCAGCAGCAACGTGCAAGTCCTTCCCGATTTCCCACCCCCCTTTTGCACCGATTGAGTAGGCTCCAAAAGCATCGCCGCGAACCCCTCCCCAATCGTCCGGCAACGGCAGCGCGCCGCCGGCAAGCAGCATGAAGTTATCGCTGAAGGAGTAGCCCCCAACCAATCCAAGCAGATCGTAGCTTCCCAGAAAAAATTTCCCTTTTTTGGGGATGATTGCGTTCGGCACGGCAACCGAACGGAAGGTTGTGGGGTCCACCAATGGCGGGTCGGGCAACCAATCTTTCACTTCGTCGGGGATGTGGTTTGGCTTCACCACACGCACCACCCCGGTGTCGGCAACTGGGTACGTCGTTTGGCCGCCGCTGGGGTACGGGCGGCGAATCCAGGTAATCACTGGGAACTCGTACAGCCCCGGTTCATCGGCATCAAAACAGACTTCATACTTGAACTCCGACCCACGAGGGATATTCAGCGGCAGCTTTGTTGGGAGCTTGATCCGGACGTTCTTCAGCGGGGTCGTCACCGAGTCGAGCGTCACCGATCCGCCAATGCCAATAATTCCATTCAGCGAAATCCGGAACAGCTTGCAGCCAGTCTTTCCGGTTTCAACCCGCCCAAACCTGATAGTATCCAAATTCCACGTTGTGTTCAGCCGCATATTGAACGCTGCCACGTTCCCGCCGCAGTCCCTGACTTTCAGGTTTACCTGTACCTCTTGGCTGGCAGTTTTGGCAAGCACTTTCAGCCGAACCTCCTTTTGGCAAGAATAAATGCCCGCGCCTTCCAGCTCCACGTTTGGCGTAACCACCGAGGTAATTTCTTGGATTCCCGCCGGGGCGGTAACGGTCAGTTCGTTCCACCCGGGGTACAGTTCTGGAGGGGTGATGGTAATCCCGCCAGGCTGTGCGTGCAGCAATGCCGCGCTTGCAAGGAAGGCAATGATGAAGAAGAGAAGTCGAGCCATGCGATTAAGTTGATTCATGCAACCGTCCGGGGCAAACTACGTCGGTGCGGGGCGTTCGGCAAGCCGATGGGGCGTGGGTGTTACAGAGCTACATATCCTACGTCATGCCGCTGGTTGCCGTTCCGGCAATCATCTTCCACTGAACAATCAATCCAACATCGGCAGCGCGTCAGTTGCCAAATGGCAGATGGAGTTTAACCGCAGCCAACTACTGTCCACACAAGCACGCAAGATCACAGCATAGCAGCAGAGAACCATGATGACGACATCCAACTACACTATGAGCAAGCCAACAACTATCAGAATTTTTCAGAGCATTGTTGCCGCGCTCCTTCTTTTTCTTTCCAGCATCCCAGCGTTTTCGCAGGGGGAATCGGGAAGTTCATCGGTGGATAGCTCACGAGCAACGTCGGCTCCATTGGATGGAACCGTCCAGGTGCGCTCGGGCCGGGTGCAAACCAACAGCTCATTTGAAGTTGCCCCACCAGCCCCACCTTCGCTGAAAACCGTTACCGGAAGCGGCTTAGGGGGAAGCATGGCACCGGGGTTCGCCTCGCCACGGATGATGTCCGCCAGCGCGTTAGGCGCAACCATTGGCGGCGCAAAAGATATCGGCTACGCACGGCGGCTGATTGAGCAAGGACACGTTCCAAATTTCATTGATTTTTCACCAGAAGGATTGTACAGCGAGCATGACATCCCAACCCCATCGGGGGAGTGTGATGCCAAGCTTTGCCTATCGCTTGGCTACGGCTTTGCCCCCGCCGCCGACGACCGCACCAACGCGCTGTTCCTTCAGTTAGGGATGAACTCCAACATCAAAGCCGACCAGTTCCGCCGCCCGAACTTGCAGTTGGCGTTGGTGATTGACCGGAGCGGATCCATGGAAGGGGAAAGCATGGAGGCGACCAAGAAAGCATTGCATAAACTGGTGGCCAATCTTACCGCCGATGATGAATTGACGATCATCCAGTTCGACGACAACGCGCAAGTGATATGGCCCGCCGCCCGCGTTGGGAACAAAGAAGCGTTGAACAAACTGATTGACGGAATCACCCCCGACGGCGGAACTGATATTGAGTTGGGATTGCGGCTTGGGTTCGCGCAGCTTGCAGCATTGCCCGCACGGGAAGGTGCGTCCAAACGATTGTTCCTGTTCACCGATGCCATGCCGAACGCAGGGCGCACCGATTCGGCCAGTTTCCGGACGCTAACCCAGAAGTATGCAGCCGAAGGAATTGGCCTAACAGCGTTTGGCGTTGGCGTTGATTTTGGGCACGAGCTGGTCTATCACATCTCACAGCTTCGCGGCGGAAATTTCTTCTACTTGGAAACGCCGGAAAAAGTGGCTAAGGTGTTTGATACTGAATTCGACTACTTGGTGACACCGCTGGTGTACGACCTGAACGTCACAATCAAAACGCCACGTGGCTTGAAGCTGAAAGCGGTGTATGGCCTGCCAACATGGAAGCCGGGCGACCGAGACGCAAACCTGCACGTCCCAACGGTGTTCCTTTCCAGCAACCGTGGCGCGATTGTGCTGCGGTACGAGCGCGAAAGCAACGGCACACTTGGCTTCAGCAACGGAGACCTTATCGCCAGCGGAACGCTTGGGTTCACCGATGTGAACGGCAAGGAATACAAGGAGGAGCAGGAAGTTCGTTACAACGGCCAAGCGAAGTTGGAGCCTGGAGCGCAATACTTCACCCACGACGGAATCAAATTGGCAACGGCACTCACCAACATCTACTTTGGCCTGCGCGACGGCTGCACGCTGTTCGCCGAAGGGAAGCGGGAAGAAGCTGCCGAAGCAGTGACCCGAGCCAAGACGCTGGCCGCGCTGCAGAACGCCCAACTGATGGATGAAGGGTTGACGAAGGAGATCAAGTTGCTGGAGAAGTTAGCCGAGAATATCAGCAAGAAGGATGCGGAGGTTCACCGGAAACAATCCAACGAGAAGCAGGCTCCGCGTTCGCGCTAAGCCACTGTTGGACAGCGTTCGCTGCGGGGTGCGGAAGGCCCCCGCCCCCGCAGATGAACGGCCTGCAGACCTATCCGAAAAAAAATCTTTTTTCGCCGTGCGACACTTCACCCACTTGCGGGGTCTTGTTTGGCGTAGAGGCCTACACTGTCTATCAACCAAACCGGTTACTGTCCAACGTTCCATTGGCAGTAGCCGGTTTGGCGTTATCCCGGATTCTTCCTACTTCGCTCCCGCCTTCTTCAATAATCCAACAATCTCCTTATCTCCATTTTTTGTGGCGATTGAGAGCGCGGTATCCTCAAATACATTTTTCTTGTTCAGGTCGGGCTTCTTTGCCAGCATCAGCTTCACGCACTGGGCACACTTTGTTTGCGTGGCGAACATCAGCGGAGTGTAGCCGTCGTTGTCGCTGTGGTGGACGCTTGCCCCGGCCTTCAGCAGGGTTGCCACAAGTTCCGGGTTGGCACGGTAGGCAGCGTAGATCAGCGGAGTTTCGCCAGCGGTTGAAGCGGCGTTGGGGTCAACACGTTGTTCCAGCAGCAGTTGCACCGTGGGGAATGACTCCTGCAGCACGGCTTTGTGCAACGCGGTCTCGCCGTCGTTGGCGCGTGTGTTTGGGTTTGCGCCAATGTCAATCAGCAGTTGCACCATCTCGGTATTGCCAACGGCGGCATGGTTCATCAGCGGTGTGCGGCCAAGCGAATCCGACCCCGGAAGGGTTGCGCCGCTGGCGTACAGCAGCCGGACGGTCTCGGTTTTGTTGTGGTCAATGGCGTAGCCCATCGCGCTTTTTCCTGCCGAAGAAATCGCAGCAACGTTGGCTTTTGCTTCTACCAGAAGGCGGATCGAGCCATCGCTCCCTTCAATGGCGGCGTGCATCAGCGGGGTCATGCCGTAATTATCGGGGATGTCGGGGTTGGCTCCGTTTTCAAGCAGCAGCCGCACGGTTTCATCTTTCCCCTCCCACGCTGCATGGGCAATGGCTGTTTGCCCCGAAGTATCCTGGTCGTTCACACGCCCACCCCGTTCCAGCAGTACTTTCACCACTGAAGTTTGCCCTTCCCACGCCGCGTGCATGACCGGGGTGACACCGTGAACATCCCGTTTGTTGACATCGGCACCACGCTCAAGCAGCATCCCCACCACCTCGATGTTCCCGGTCCAGCCAGCCATCATCAACGCGGTCTCGCCGAACTCGTTCGTGGTGTCCACTGCGGTTCCGCCCGACAACAGATGGTTCATCTGCTCAAGGCCCCCTTGCTTTGCAGCATCGAACCAGGAAGCATCGGGGTCGTTGGAATCATCGTCGGAACTTGGGACCTCAGGGACGTTTTCGGCAGCTACGGTTTCGTCGGTTTCGGGGGAAGAAATCATCACCAGTTTTTCCGGCGTAGCCACGTAGAGCGTGCCGTTCAGCAATGCTGGCGTTCCCATTCCCCCGTAGCCGAACCCTACTTCCTGCTCCCACAGCTTCCCCCCGTCGGATAGGTTGAAGGCGATCAGGTTCCAAGTGAAATCCACCACGTAGCCAACATCCTGGCAAAGCGCGGCGGCGGAAAGGAATCGCTCAGCGCCATCAAGCTCCCAGCGTTGTGTCCCTTCTTCTGGATCGAACCCAACCACCGTTCCGTTGCTGAGCACGGCAACAACAACGTCATCGTTTGCGGAGATTTGCACGCTCCCTTCTCCGGTTTCTAAAACTTTCCAAACGGGGCTGCCGCTTACGTTGTTCAGCATTGCCAAGCCGGTCTTGCCGGCAGCGAACACCTGCCATGTTCCCAGCACAATCTGCCCGCCCCAGCCATCAGTTTTCCATTTCACTGTTCCGGTTGCGCCATCAATGGCGTAGGTGGCGGGTTCGTCGGTTCCCACGTAGATCACACCATCCTTCCACGCTGGCGCGGTTGGTTTTCCGGCAAGCTGGTATTTCCATTTCAGGCTCCCTTTGCTGGCCGATGTTCCGGCATCAATCGCGTAGATGAAGCGGTCATCGCAGCCGGCAATCAGCAGGTTATCAACCGCAAGCGGCGTTGTGGTGAATGCCCCGCCCCCCTTGAACTTCCACTCAAGCTGATCTGATGTGAGGTTGAACGCATAGAGCGCGCCGTCGCTGCTTCCGGCAAACAGGCTTCCGTTGCGAATGGCTGGCGCAGCATTCACCGCGCCATCGGCCTTGCCAACAACCGCAACTCCCATATCCACAAACGCGGCGATGATGCCGCTTTCCGTTCCCACGTAGAGGGTGGTGCTGTCAATCGCGGGGGAAGGGGTGATGCGGTCAGCTTTCAGCTTCATGTACATCGAGGAGCCATCGCTACTGCGGATTGCCGGCCCCTGGAAAACGTTTGTGCGGCGTTGAAGGGCAATCTGGTGCGTGGCCATGCTGAAGGGCTGCGCAACCACAAGCGAAAGCGGAGCAAGAAGCAAGGCGCAGGAAAGAAGAAAGGTCAGTTTCATTAGAGGCAGGTTGATTTGTTGTTCAGGCAAACATAACGGGAAGTGTCGAATGCCGAATGTCAAATGTCGAATGAGAAAGACAGCATCCGGCTGCTCAGCGAATCCAGCCCTCCGCTCATGCTGAGCCCGTCGAAGCCTGTCCTGAGCTTGTCGAAGGGTATGAGCGGAGCCACCGGACGGGCAATCGTTCTCTGTTGCCCGCGTTCGCTGCCTGCCCTCACCCCTCGAAGATGCCGATTCGATCGGCACGCCCTCTCCCAAGCTGAGGTTGCTACTGTTTCCACTTCATTGGTCGGCTGGGAGAGGGGGCCAAAGCCGGGGAATGAAATTGCAATGCTTCGGCTTCCCACCGAATATCACCTCCGCTCATGCTGAGCTCGTCGAAGTATGAGTGGAGCCGCCGGACGGGCAAGGTTTCACTCTTGCCCTCGTTCACTGCCTGCCCTCACCCCAACCCTCTCCCAAGCTGATGTCGCTACTGCTTCCACTTCATTCGTCCGCTGGGAGAGGGAGCCAGAGCCGGGGAGGGAAATTGCAATGCTTCGGTATCCCACCGAATCTCACCTCCGCTCATGCTGAGCCCGTCGAAGCCTGTCCTGAGCTTGGTCGAAGGGTATGAGTGGAGCCGCTGAACGGGCAATCGTTCTCTGTTGCCCTCGTTCGCTGCCTGCCCTCACCCCAGCCCTCTCCCAGGCTGATGTTACTGCTGCTTCCACTTCATTGGTCGGTTGGGAGAGGGAGCCAAAGCCGGGGAATGAAATTGCAATGCTTCGGCTTCCCACCGAATATCACCTCCGCTCATGCTGAGCTCGTCGAAGTATGAGTGGAGCCGCCGGAC